>NZ_JBFBAV010000060.1:0-34874 GCF_040689505.1 Streptomyces sp. NPDC051211 | reverse complement strand
CCGCCCCAGACCCCGCGCCTCAAACGCCGGCGGGGCTGGATTTTCCAGCCCGTCCGGCGTTTGAGGACCGGGTCCGGGCAGAGCCCGGTTACGGGAAGGGGCGGGGAGGGGAAAGGCCCCGCGCAGCGGGCGTCGGCTTTGCTAGAAGCCGTGGCGGGCGCCGCCGTCGACGGGGAGCATGATGCCCGTCAAGTACGACGCCGCAGGCGACAGCACGAACGCCGCCGTCCGCCCGAACTCCTCCGGCGTCCCATACCTCCGCAGCGGAATCCGCGCTTCGTTGGCGGCGCGAGCCGCCTCCGCGTCGCCCGACAGCGCATCCAGCTCCCGCACCCGGTCCGTGTCGATCCGGGCCGGCAGCAGGCCGACCACCCGGATGCCGCGCGGCCCCAGTTCGTCCGAGAGGGATTTCGCGAAGCCGGCCAGGCCCGGCCGCAGGCCGTTGGAGATGGTCAGGCCCGGGATCGGTTCGTGGACCGAGCCCGACAGGACGAAGCCGATCACCCCGCCCTCGCCCAGTTCCGCCGCGGCCGCCCGGGCCAGCCGGACCGCCCCGAGGAACACGGACTCGAACGCGGCCGCCCACTGCTCGTCCGTGTTGTCCGCGGCGAAGCCCGGCGCCGGGCCGCCGACGCTCACCAGGATGCCGTCGAACCGGCCGAAGTGTTCACGGGCCGCGGCGATCAGACGTCCGGCCGCGGCGGGGTCGGAGTTGTCGGCGGCCACCCCGACCGCGTTCGGGCCGAGCGCGGCCGCGGCCTCCGCCGCCCGTCCCGCGTCCCGCCCGGTCAGCACCACCTTCGCGCCGTCGGCGGTCAGTTCCCGTGCGGCGGCGCGGCCCAGCCCGCGGGTGGCTCCGGTGACGACGTAGACACGGTCCTTCAGTCCAAGATCCATGCCCTACACGCTACGCGGCCGTGACCGGCTCCGGGTCCCCGGCACTTGCGGCCTTCGCGGCCGCCGCCTCGCGGTCGCGCTTCTCCCGGCGCACCAGGACCACCCAGCCGACCGGCACCGCCGCGGCGAACAGCCACCACTGCACGGCGTACGCCATGTGCGCGCCGATCGAGTCGTGGTCGGGCTTGCCCACCGGCTGCGGGCTGCCGTCGGCCGGCACCGGCTCGGCCAGTTCGATGTACCCGCCGAGGACCGGCTTCTTCAGGGTCTCCGCCTGCTGCTCGCTGTTGATCAGCATCACCTGCCGGTCCGGCAGGCCCTTGCGGTCCTTGATGCCGCTGCTGCCGCTGGTCTCGTCCGCCTTGAGCCGGCCGGTGACGGTGACCTGGCCGGCCGGAGCGGCCGGCACCGGCGGGTAGGCGCGCGGGTCGCCGTCGCCGGCCACCCAGCCGCGGTTGACGAGCACCGCCCGGCCGTCCGCGAGGACCAGCGGGGTGAGCACGTGGAAGCCGACCTTGTCGTCGTTGTCGGTCCGCATCCGGACCACGACCTCGTGGGCGGTGTCGTACACGCCGGTGGCGGTGACCGTCCGCCAGTAGTCGGCCCGGGGCACCCGGTGGCCGGGGGAGGTGAGCTCGGTCACCGGCTTCGGCGGGGCCGTCAGATTGGCCTCGATCAGTGCGTTCTGGGCGACCCGGCGCTCATGGCGGTGGTACTGCCAGAACCCCAGCTTGATCATCGCGGGGATGAGGACGAGGGCGACGAGGGTCAGGCACACCCACTGCCGGGTCAGCACAAAGCGGTACACGCCCTTGACGGTACCCGGCGCGCGGCGGGCCCCGGCGGGCGGGTGGGCCCGCCCGGGCCCGGAGAAGGTCGGGGGGAGGAGCGGAGAGGGGAGTCAGACGCGGTCGACGATGCCCACCTTTCCCTCCGCGCGGGCGCAGTGCGCTCCGCAGAACCACTTGCCGTCGACGTCCACGCCCTGCCCGATGATCTGGACCCGGCAGTGTTCGCAGATGGGCGCCATGCGGTGGATGGCGCAGGAGAAGCAGTCGAAGACGTGCACGGCGCCCTGCGCGTGCACCTCGAAGGACATGCCGTAATCGTTTCCGCAGACCTCACAACGTGCCATGCGCCACAGGGTGGGACCGGACGGCCCGGCCGGGAAAGCGGGTGCCGGGCGAGTCGCCCGAGGCTCACCCGTCTGCCGGAGCCACGTCCCGCAGCAGCTGTGTGAAGGCCGCCTCGTCGACGACCGGGGTGTCGTACGCCTTCGCCTTGACCGTCTTGGAGGTGGCGGAGTCCGGGTCGTTGGTCACCAGCAGGCTGGTGAGCCGGGACACACTCGTCGCCACGTGCAGTCCGGCCTCCACCGCCCGGTCCTCCAGCAGTTCCCGGTCCACCGAGGTGTCGCCCGAGAAGGCGACCCGCATGCCCTGCTTGAGTCCCCGGCCGTCCTCGAACCGGCCGGGGTTCGGGTACGGGCACGGCGGGCGCTTGCGGGAGGGCCGCCAGCTGCCGGCGCTGCCGTGCCCGTAGGAGGACTGGTAGCCGACCCGCGGGGCGGCGGGGGAGTCCGACCATTCCGTCAGCGGCCGGCATTCGAGCAGCGGCAGCCGTACGCCGTCCCGGGCGGCCGCGTGCAGCGACGGACGGAAGGCCTCCGCCAGGACGCGGGCGTCGTCGAGCGCATGGTGGGCGCGCTGCTGGACCACGCCGAAGTGGGCGGCCAGCGACTCCAGCTTGTGATTGGGGAGCGGAAGGTTCAGCTCCTTCGACAGGGCGATGGTGCAGAGCCGCTGACGGACCGGCGCGGCCCCCTCGGCCCGCGCGTACTCGCGGGCGATCATCTGCCAGTCGAAGATGGCGTTGTGCGCGACCAGCACCCGGTCCGCGAGCCGGCCGGCGAACTCCTCGGCGATGTCCTTGAAGAGCGGGGCGTCCGCCAGGACATCGCTGGTGAGGCCGTGGATCCAGACCGGGCCCGGGTCCCGCTGCGGATTGACCAGGGTGTACCAGTGGTCCTCCACGTTGCCCTGCGCGTCGAGCCGGTAGACGGCGGCGGACACTATCCGGTCGTCGCGCGCGAGCCCGGTGGTCTCCACGTCGACGACCGCGTACCCCCTGGGGTACGCGGCCGGCCACGTCGTGTCTGCGGTCGTACGGTCGTCGAGCATGGTCACAGAGGATACGGGCCCGGACTGACAGCCGTGGCCCCGCTGCCGGATCGGCCCAGCTCCGCCACCAGCTCCCCGGCGCTCACCCGGTCGAAGGACCCGGGCAGTTCGGCAGCCCCCGGGAACAGCCGGTACGCCGTCCCCGAAGCCCCTTGCGGGGCCACACCGGCGCGCACCAGGGCGAGGAACACCCGCTTCCCGGCGGCGTCTTCGGCGGCCTTCGCGTCGGCGTCGCGGCAGGCCCACCGCTCCTCCGGATCGTCGAGCGCACCGATCCTGGCGGCGAAGCCGGCCACGTCCTCGTCCGGGCGGCGGCGGTGCAGCCACAGCTCGTCGAACATCCCCTGCTTGACGGTTCGGCGTACCACGGTCACCTCGCGGGACCGGGCGGCCGCGCGCCACAGCGTCAGGTCCCACAGGGTGGCCCGGGTCCCGGAGCCGAAGTGCTCCCACACGTCGGAGGCCACGGCGGCCAGCCGGCCGCCGTGCGCGCGCACGCTCTGGAAGCCGGCGGCGGGCGGAAGGTGGACGTCGGCCCACAGGGCGCGCCGGGCCGCCAGGTCCACGACCATCGGCATGCACACCTGCGATTCGCCCGCCAGGTCGAAGCGCTGGCGCACGGTGCGCGGATCGTACGAGCTGTCGCGCGGGCCGTCCGCCGGCAGGGCCATGAAGCCCGCGAAGGCATCGGGCAGCGCGTCGAAGGGCACGTTGTTGAGGCTGAACACCAGCGGGACGGCGAAGGCGTCACCGTGCCGCGCGAGCGCGGCCAGGTCCAGGTCCACGTACTCGGTGGCCCCGTCGGGCGCCGGCGCCGAGGTGAGGTCGCCCGAGTGCACGGCCGCGCGGTCCGGGCCGTGGGTGAGCTCCGTGTAGTCGCACAGTCCGGTGAAGTTCCAGTCGCCGTCGAAGAAGGCGACCGACAGGTCGAGGTCGGTGCGGTTGCCGGCCGGCTCCGTCCAGTGCAGGAACAGCCGCAGCACCTCGCCCTCGGGCAGGGTCTGCGTGCTGCCCCGCGGTACGGCGACCAGGGCCTTGGCGGCGGTGCGCTCGGTGAAGGGCACGGTGAGGTCCGCCAGCCCCGAGTCGAGGACGGCCAGGTCGTACGGTTCGCCGCCGGTGTCCGCGAACCGGCGCAGCACCTCGCCCTCCAGCAGGGCCACGACGGAGGCGACGAGCGGCGCGGGCAGCGGCGGACGCACCTCCGTCACCGACTGGGCGTGGGCGACCTGACCGCGCGGGAAGAACACCCGGCGGGAGCCGGTGCGGTCCTCCGCGCGCACCCGCAGCGCGCCGAGCGCGGACAGCAGCGGGCCGGCGCCGACCGCGGGCAGCCCGCGCGCCAGCGCCTTCTCCAGCTCGGGGACGAGCAGGTCCCCCTCGTGCAGCCGGAGCAGGTGGTCGAGGCGGCGCACCAGTTCGCCGGGGCGCTGCCCGGCCAGCGTGCAGGCGTCGCCGAGGCGCCCCTCGTCGAGCGGTGCCTCGGCGAGGGCCTGTTCCAGCCGTCCGGCCCAGGTGGCGGGCCGGATCCGGTCGCCGTCCACGCGCACGGCGTCCGGGTGCGCGGAGGCGGTCTCCAGCAGCGCGGCCCCGAAGGGGGTGCCGGGCGTCACCTTCGTACCCCGCAGGACGGCGAAGGCCAGCGCGGCCCGAGGGTGCCGTGCGGACCGCTCGAAGGGGTGCAGGGTCTCGGCGGCCCGCTTCCACGCGGTCGGATGCCGCAGCACGTCCTCGACGAGGTTCTGTACGGGCAATGCGTCGAGCACGCCGAGCAGTTCCCGGCGCAGCGGCCGGCCGATCCCCCTGAACCGGGGCAGCGGCAGCAGCCCGGCGTCCCCGCCGGACAGCACGGCGAGCAGCCGCAGCACATCGGTGGCGGTGGTCAGCCGCGCCGCGAGCAGCGGCCGGGCGGCGTCCTGGGTCCGCCACCCGCGCAGCAGGGTGCCGAGTACGAGCGCCTTGGTCTCCCGTACGGGAATCTCCGCGGGCAGCCAGTCCAGGCCGGCCGGTGCCCGGGAGAGCAGCAGGGCCAGATCCTCCCGGTCCTCGGGCGAGAGCGGGGTCTGCCGGGCGAGGAGCGAGGCGATCGTCCGCCCGCAGTCGGCCGGCAGGTCGGTGCCGAGCCGGAGCAGCCGCAGCGGGCCGGCGGGCAGACCCTTGGCCTTGCGGGCGGCACGGTCGTCGGGACGCAGGAAGGGGTCGGCGGGGTCGATGCGCCGGTGGCAGACCGGGCAGCCGGTGTAGTCGGCGCCGTCCCAGCAGGCCCGGCAGACGAGGTGGGCACAGGGGGCGACGGGGTGGACCGTGCCGGTCTCGCCGCACAGGACGCACGGCTGCGCGGGCGCCTGCAGCAGCAGGGCGAAGACCCGGTCGACGTACCAGCGTTCCGTGTCGTGCGGGATCGAGAAGGGGAAGCGGCGGAAGAGCGGCCTGTGCACCCGGTCGGAGCCCATCAACCCGTCGACCAGGGCCAGCAGCCGCAGCCGCGCCTCGGCGAGGTCGGTCGGCGCCAGCATGCTGAGCGCGGCGTGCAGTTCCGGGCTCAGGGCGTGGCCGCGCTCCAGGAGTTCCCCCTCCAGGGGCCGCACGCCCTCGCGGCCCGGCGAGGCGGCGGCCGGCGGCAGGTCGACGTACACGCTCTGGAGCCGGCGCAGCAGGACGGACTCGATGGCAGACACAGCTTTGATTCCCCTCCGCAAACGAAAACGGGGGCGGAGAGTGGGCGCGCGGGATCTTTTCTGTAAAGGAAGGAGAAGGATGCACGCCGGGGAGCCGCCCCCGTACAACCGATCCCATCACGGAGGCGTGTCCACGGGCAAGCCGAATACCTGCCGCCCCGCTATCTGCCCGGAGCCGCGAGCAGGGCCGAGACGAGGGCCCGTACGGAAATCAGGAAGATCCGCTCCGGATCGGCCGGGCGGGCCAGCGCGCGGGCGAGCGCCGGGTCGTGGGGGGCGGCGGCCGGGTCCCAGAGCTCGCTCTCGGCGGGGGACTGGGCGGGGGAGCGTTCGCGATTGCGCTCGACCAGGAGGAAGCCGATGATCTGGAACTGGATCGCGCGCACCGCGTCGGCGGCCCGCGCGCCGCGCAGCCCCGCGGCGTGCACCTCGTGCACGAGCGCCTGCTGCACGGGCAGGAACATCCGGTCGGTGAGGCCGCGTTCGTGGACCATCGCGATCAGGTGGGGGCGCTCGCGCAGTTCGCGGCGCAGGGTCCGGGCCAGCGACAGGATCCGGTCGGCGGGGGTGCGGCCGGTGGGGAGGATCGCGCCCATGTCCTGGACGGTCCGCTCCACCAGGGCGTCGAGCAGGGATTCGCGGTTGCCGACGTGCCAGTAGATGGAGGTGACGGCCGTGCCGAGCTCGGCGGCGAGCTTGCGCATGGTGAGGGCGGCCGGGCCGTGCTGCTTGACCAGGGACGCGGCCGCCCGGAGTACCTCCTCGCGGGTCAGCGCGTTCCTCGCCATGAGCTGGGCCACCAATCTGTCGGAACGTCAGTTCTGGTGCGTGCAGGGGTCTTTACCCTTCATCGGCAGCGGTGTAACTGTGTTACAGAACCGACCGAAGGGTGGTGCTGGACATGGCACGCGTACGGTACGGCGCGCGCACCGAGGCCGAGATCGCGGCGTCGCGCGAGAAGAGCTCCAAGCTCCCCGACATCTGGTCCACCGGCGTGGTGGCGGTCTGGGAGACCGACCCCGACGTGGTGGCGGCGGTCCTGCCGCCCCCGCTCAAGCCCGCCGAGCGGCCCCTGGTCCGGGCCAACATCAGCAAGGTCGACCTGCCCGGCTACCCGCTCGGCGCCGGGTCCGTGGCCGTCGCCGCCCGGCACGGCGGGGTCGAGGGCTGGTACCCGCTGGTCATGCCGATGACCCATGAGCGGGCCCTGGTCGGCGGCCGCGAGGTGTTCGGCGAACCGAAGAAGCTCGGCGAGGTCACCGTCGCCCGCGACGGCCTGGTCGTCACCGCGGCCCTCGCCCGGCACGGCATCGCCTTCGTCGAGGTGCGCGGCGCCGTCGACCGCGCACTGCCACTGCCCGAACCCGCCCAGAAGACCGACTTCTACTTCAAGTTCCTTCCCGCCGTGGACGGTTCGGGCTTCGACGCCGACCCCGTGCTGGTGCACTGCACCCGCAACGAGAAGGTCCGCAAGCTGGAGCACGTCACCGGGGACATCGTGCTGCGCGAGTCGATGTTCGATCCGGTCGCCGACCTCCCGGTCCGCCGGATCGTGGAGATCACCATCGGCGAGAAGACCACCGACCAGAAGGGCAAGGCCGTCGAACGGGTCAGCGCCCAGGCCCTGCTCCCGTACATCCACCAGCGCTACGACGACCCCCAGCAGGCCTATGACGGCCCTCCGGAAGGCAGCGTCTGACATGCGACTCGAACCGGGACAGGTGGCCGTCGTCACCGGCGCCGCCGGCGGCATCGGCCTCGCCATGGCGCGCCGCTTCGCCGCCGAAGGCCTCAAGGTCGTCCTCGCCGACGTGGAGGAGGGCGCCCTCGCCGAGGCCGCGGAGGAACTCACCGCCGACGGCGCCGAGATCCTCGCCCGCACCGTCGACGTCAGCGAGCGCGACTCCGTCATCGCCCTCGCCGACGCGGCCTACGACGCCTTCGGCGCGGTGCACGTCCTGTGCAACAACGCGGGCGTCGGATCGGGCGCCGAAGGCCGGATGTGGGAGCACGAGCCCAACGACTGGAAATGGGCCTTCTCCGTCAACGTGTGGGGCGTCTTCCACGGCATCCAGGCCTTCGTCCCCCGCATGATCGCGGGCGGCGCCCCCGGCCACGTCGTCAACACCTCCTCCGGCGACGGCGGCATCGCCCCGCTGCCCACCGCCTCCGTGTACGCCGTCACCAAGGCGGCCGTGGTCACCATGACCGAGTCGCTGTACGCCCACCTCAGGGCCGAGGGCGCCGCCGTCGGAGCGAGCGTCCTCTTCCCCGGCCCGCACATGCTGCGCACCGGACTGTGGGAGTCCCACCGCAACCGGCCCGAGCGCTATGCGAAGCAGCGGCCGCGCAAGACCCCGTACCGCAGCCTCGACCAGTACGAGGCGGCCATGAAGCAGGCCGGACACGAGGTGCTCTTCACCCCGGTCGAGGAGGTCGCCGAGCACGTGGTCGAGGGCATCCGCGCCGACCGCTTCTGGATGCTCCCGGACAGCGAACACAGCGACCGGCAGATCCGGGCCCGGTCGCAGTCGATGCTCGACCGCGCAAACCCCGCCTACCTCGAAAGCTTCATCCTCGACTGAGGAGCGTCACGTGAACGCGAGTGCCCACGAAGAACCGAACCGAGACCCGTACCTGATCATTTCCTCCGACTGCCACGCGGGCCTGCCGACCGAGCGGTACCGCCCCTACCTGGACTCCCGCTTCCACCCCCAGTTCGACGAGTTCCTCGGCCAGCGCGACGCCCGCCGCGAGGAGGCCACCCGGCTCGGCGTCCGCAACGAGGCCTTCGCCGAGAAGTGGTTCCACGACCACGAGGAGGGCCTCAAGGGCGGCTGGGACACCACCCAGCGACTGAAGGAACTCGACGGCGACGGGGTGGCCGCCGAGGTCGTCTTCCCGGACGCGGACGCCGTCGACAGCCAGACCGCCGCACCCTTCGGGGTCGGCCTCGGGCTCTCCGGGGACCAGGACCCCGAGCTCGGCATGGCCGGCGCGCAGGCCCACAACCGGTGGCTCGCCGAGTTCGTGTCCGAGAATCCCGAGCGCCACTGCGGGGTGGCCCTCCTCCCCATCACCGGCGAGCCGGACAAGGTCGTCGCCGAGATCCACCGGGCCAAGGAGTCCGGCCTGGGCGCGCTGATGATCCCCTCGATGTGGGTGGACAGGGCGCCGTACCACGACCGCCGCTACGACCCCGTCTGGGCGGCGGCCGCCGAGACGGCCATGCCGATCGTCACCCACTCGGGGGCGGCCCCGCGCCACGAGTACGGCGACCACCTCGGCATCTACGTCTCCGAGGTCACCTGGTGGCCGGCCCGCCCGCTGTGGTTCCTGCTCTGGTCCGGGGTCTTCGAGCGGCACCCCGGCCTGAAGTTCGGGGTCGCCGAATCCGGCTGCTGGTGGCTGCCCAACCAGCTGTGGTTCATGGACCGCCTCTACCTCGGCGCCCACGGCGGCAAGAAGCTCTCCCCCTTCGCGGAGCTGAAGCGCCCGCCGAGCGAGTACCTGGACCGCCAGGTGTTCGTCTGTGCCACGAACACCAAACGCCGCGAGCTCGCGCAGCGCTACGAGATCGGCGTGGACAACATCCTCTGGGGCTCGGACTTCCCGCACCCCGAGGGCACCTGGCCGAACACCCGGCAGTGGCTGAAGAACACCTTCCACGACATCCCGGTGGCCGAGACGCGCCGCATGCTGGGCCTGGCGGCCGCGGAGGTCTTCGGCTTCGACACCGCCAAGCTGGCCCCGATCGCCGACCGGATCGGCCCCACCCCGGCGGAACTCGGCCAGTCCCCGGACCAGGCGGCGGTCGAGGCTTCCTGGGCCCGCTCGCGCGAAGTGGGCCGGCACTGGCTGACGGGCCACGACTTCCCGGTGCTGGGGGTGGACTCATGACGGGCGAGGACCGCTACACGGTCATCTCGGCGGACTGCCACGCGGGCGCCGACCTGCTGGACTACAAGCCGTACCTGGAGAAGCGGTACCACGACGACTTCGACGCCTGGGCCGCCACGTACGTGAACCCGTACGAGGACCTCCTCGCGGACACCGCCGACCGGAACTGGAACTCGGCGCGCCGGCTCGCCGAACTGGAAGCGGACGGCATCGTGGCGGAGGTCCTCTTCCCCAACACCATCCCGCCGTTCTTCCCCAACGCCTCCCTGATGGCCCAGCCCCCGACGGCCGCGGAGTACGCGATGCGCTGGGCCGGGCTCCAGGCCCACAACCGCTGGCTGGCCGACTTCTGCGCGGACGCGCCGGGCCGGCGGGCCGGCGTGGTCCAGATCCTCCTGAACGACGTGGACGCGGCGGTCGCGGAGATCCGCCGCACGCGGGAGGCCGGCCTGACCGGCGGCATCCTCCTCCCGGGCGTCCCGCCCGGCTCCCCGGTCCCCGAGCTGTACTCCGCCTCCTACGACCCCATCTGGGCGGTCTGCGCCGAACTGGACGTCCCGGTCAACCACCACGGGGGCTCGGCGTCCCCGCCGCTGGGCGAGGAACCGGCGGCCCGCGCCGTGTTCATGGTGGAGACCACCTGGTTCTCCCACCGCGCCCTGTGGCACCTGGTCTTCGGCGGCGCCTTCCACCGCCACCCGGGCCTGAAGCTGGTGCTGACGGAGCAGGGTTCCGGCTGGATCCCGGGCGTGCTGGAGATGCTGGACTACTACCACGGCCGCCTGGTCGCGGCTTCGGCCACGGCCGAGTCCAAGTTCGGCGCGGGCCTCGCGGCCTCGATGGGCCGGGGGCCGAGCGAGGTGTGGCGGGACAACTGCTTCGTGGGGGCGAGCTTCATGCGCCCCCACGAGGTCCCGCTGCGGGAGCGGATCGGCCTCGACAAGATCATGTGGGGCAGCGACTACCCCCACGACGAGGGCACGACCCCGTTCTCCCGCGAGGGCCTGCGCATCGCGTACGCGGGGCTGCCGCGGGAGGAGGTCGCGGCGATGGTCGGCGGCAACGCGGCCCGCGTGTACGGCTTCGACCTGGCCCTGCTCGACGCCCTCGCCGCGAAGCACGGCCCCCTGGTCTCGGAGATCGCCGAGCCCCTGACCACGGTCCCCCCGGGCGCCACCAGCCCGGCCTTCGCCCCGGGGGGGTCGGTCCGGGTCTGGTGACCTTGCGGTCCCGCCGAGCGGATCAGAAGGGGCTCAGGTACTTGATCCGCTCCGGCGGGATCCGGTCGAGACCGTCGACGTGAACTTTCGAACCGATCTCGATGGTCAACTGGTCGAGATCGGCAAGGGGAGTCAGGTCGTGGCTGCCGCCATGGCCGGTCAGGGCCAAGCGCCGTAGGCCGGGGAAGCCTCGGAGTTCGGCCAGACCTTCCGGGCAGTGGCAATTCCCCAGGTACAGCTCGGCCAGCTGGGGCAGGCCGAGCAGGCAACCGGGATCCAGGTCCGCGTTGTCCAGCAGCTTGAGGGTTCGGAGCCGGGGCAGCGGCGGCATCGCCGTCAGCGCGCGCAGGTGCTCAGGCCCGCTGATGGCCAGCGATTCCAGAACCGGCCAGTGCTCCAGGGTATCGAGACGGATGCCGGGGCGGAGCAGACTGAGACTCCTGAGGGTCTTCGGAGCGGGGAGGGCCGAGACCCGCTCCACCTTCGTCGGGGTTTTGAGCGCCAGGGAGCGGAGGGTGTGCACTTCCGCGAGCGGCGCGAGTTCCAACTCCCTTGGCACGTCGGTCAGTACCAGTGATGCGAGACGGGGGAGGTCCGCGAGCGACTTCAGCTGCACGAGCCCCGGGCAGCTGTAGAGGCCCAGGAATTCCAGCTCCTGGTGGACGGTCAGCGCCGCGAGATCCGTCAGCCCGCTGCGGAAGAGCATCAGTACCCGTAACTGCCTCAGATTGGCCAGGCACGCCGGTACCGCCTCGATCTCGCTGAATTGCACGCTTTCGATGTGGCGCAGCGCGGCGAAGGCGGCCAGCTGTTCGGGAGTGCGGACCATGAGCGTGGTGACGCCCAGCGAGGCGTCCGCCAGCACCACGTCCGCGTACGGCTGGGCGTCGAACGAGTCCCAGCTCCGTGCCAATTCCCAGCGCACGTCGCGGCGGGTGTCCCTACGGAAGCGAGCGATGACGCCGATCGCCCTGGGACCGCCGACCAGCGCGGCCGTCCGCACACAGGCGGCGGCCTCGACTTCGGTCAGCCCGGCCGGGCTCGGCAAGAGCTCCAGGACGAGCTCGCCCGCCCTGGCCAGCACCTCCGCTTGCTCCGGTGTCCGCGGTGGCAGCAGTTCGGCAGTCTGGGACTGAATGTCGCGGCGGATCGCCGGGTCCAGTTCCGGGGCGTGCTCCAGGCAGGCCGCGGCCAGCAGCACCAGGCGGCTGCGAACGCCCTTGACCCTGTCCGCGCGCCGCAGCATGCCGCGCAGGATGCGGGTCCGTTCGTCGGGCCGGGCGTGGCCCACGGCCATGCGGACGACGTCGTCCCAGGTGTCGTCGTGCGCGTTCTTGACCAGGACACCGAAGTCCCGCGACTCCACCGCCGCCTTCGCGCCCAGGTAGTCCTGGAAGGTGCGGTGGACGAAGTCCACGGAGCCCTTCACCGGCTCGCGCAGCAGCCCGCTGCGGATCAGCAGGTGCGAGAAGACCTGCTCCGCGCTGCCCTGCTCCCGCACCTGCGGCATCGCGGTGAGCCACTCGTCCACCAGCTCGACGGCCTCGTCGCGGCCCGCCTCCACCTGGCCGTTGCGGATCAGCCAGTACGCGAACCGCTGGAGCAGCAGGACCTGCTCGTCCCGGGTGAGGTAGACCCCCTCTACGCCGCCGATCTCCCGCTCCGTGTCCCGCCGGACCAGCAGCATGTCCAGTGCCGCGTCGTACAGCTCCTTGCGGGCCCGCGGCAGCTGCATGCGCCGGTCCCGGTTCAGGGCGCAGAGCAGGGCGCACATCAGCGGGTTGGTCGCCAGCCGGCCCAGGTCCCGGCGGCTGCGCACCGCCTCCAGCAGGGAGCCCTCGTACGCGTCCATGTCCTCCCCGGGAAGGACGCCCTCCGCCCGCGCCGCCCGGTGCCAGTGCGCGACGAACGCCCCGATGTCCTCCCGCTCCATCGGCAGCAGCGAGTGGGGAGTGAACCCCTGCCCGGCCAGCCAGTCCTCCGGCACCGCCGACGGCCGGGTGGTCACCACGTACCGGGCCTTCGGGAAGGCGGAGACGAGGGAGCGCAGCCAGGTCTCCGTCCGGGTGCGCAGCCGCTGCGGGACCTCGTCCACCCCGTCCACCAGGACCAGCGCGCGACCGCTGAGCATGAGCTCCTCGGCCCAGCCGGGCGGGGCCGACAGGGGCACGCCGGATGCCTTGAGGAACTCCTCCGGCAGGGGCAGGGCCTCGGCCGTCGTGAACGAGCGCAGGCGCAGGACGAACGGGACGCAGGCGCTCCACGGCCCGGCAGCCTGCCCGGCCGCGTTCAGCGCCAGCCACTGCATCAGCGTGCTCTTGCCCGACCCGGCCGGGCCGCGCAGCAGCACCCGGTCCGCCCCGGCGAGCGCCTGCTCCGCCTTGACGGTGGTCTGGTGCGGACCCGGCTCGCCCGGCAGCAGCAGCTGCTGCTGCTCGCCGCTCACCATGAGGCTGATGTACGCCAGGTCCAGCGGCCATTCCTCCCGGGCCCGCCCGGTGGTCAGGCCGAACAGCTGGAGCCGGCCGTGGGCCTGGGCCACGTACCGCGCGTATCGTTCCTCGAAGGCGTACGCCGCCCCGTCGGAGGAGCGGTCCGCCAGGCGGTCCACCGCCCGGGCCAACTCGCCGGTCCGGCGCACCAGTTCCACATCGGTCCGCGCCCCGAAGCCCGGCAGGGTCGTCAGGTACTCCACCGCGTGGACGCAGCACAGCCGGATCAGGTCCCGGCAGGCGGCCTCGGCGGGCGCGCTCAGGCCGGCGGCGGGCGGGACCTCCAGCCTGGCCGCCAGGGCCGCCGGATCCAGGTCCGCCGCGAAGAGGGCGTCCGCGTCCAGGGCGCCGCCGAGCGCCGCGAACGCGTCGTGCACGGCGACCAGTGCCGCCTCCCGCTCGTGCGCCGCGAGTTCCGCGGCGGCCGGGCCCAGCCGTCCGGCCAGGGTCTCGGTGAGCCGGCGCACCTCCTCCGGGCCCACCCGGTCCCGGCGCCGCCACCGCGGGGCCGGCCGGGCCGGATCGCCCGCCAGGCCCGCGCCCGGGACCCGCCCCAGTTTCGACCGGGCCAGTGCGGCAGCGGCCGCTCCTGCCGTGCGTAAGACCACCGTCTCCAGCCCCGTCATGCACCCTCCCCTTGTACCGCCGGTAACCCGAACGGATACTGATCGGTAACAACCCCTAGCGGCACCCCGGAACCCACCCCTAAGGTGCGCACATGCCGAACCTGCCCGATGTCGTGCTGTGGTCCATACCCGCGTTCGTCCTGCTCACCGTCATCGAGATGGTGAGCTACCGGCTCCATCCCGACGAGGATGCCGCCGGGTACGACACCAAGGATGCGGTCACGAGCGTCACCATGGGGCTCGGCAGCATCGGATTCGACCTGCTGTGGAAGATTCCGGTCGTCGCGGTCTTCACGGCCGTCTACGAACTCACCCCGCTGCGCGTGCCGTTCCTGTGGTGGACCGTCCCGCTGATGCTGCTCGCCCAGGACTTCCTCTACTACTGGCAGCACCGCGGCCACCACGTCATCCGCATCCTGTGGGCCTGTCACGTGGTCCACCACAGCAGCCGGAACTTCAACCTCACCACCGCCCTGCGCCAGCCCTGGACCAGCGCCACCACGTGGTGGTTCTACCTGCCGATGGTGGCACTCGGCGTGCACCCCGCCGTGATCCCGTTCTGCTACGGGATCAACCTCCTCTACCAGTTCTGGGTCCACACCGAGCGCATCGGGAAGCTGCCCCGGGCCTACGAGTACGTCTTCAACACCCCCTCCCACCACCGCGTCCACCACGCCTCCCAGGGCGGCTACCTGGACCGCAACTTCGGCGGGATCCTGATCGTCTGGGACCGGATGTTCGGGTCCTGGGTCGGGGAGACCGAGAAGCCCGTCTACGGCCTCACCAAGAACATCGCCACCTACAACCCGCTGCGGGTGGCCACCCACGAGTACGCCGCCATCGCCCGCGACGTCCGGGCCGCCCGCAGCTGGCGGGAGCGGGCCGGGCGGGTGTTCCGCGGGCCCGGCTGGCAGCCCGCCCCCACCCCCTCCCCGACGGCGACGGCCACGGCCACGGGCACCGGGACCGGGACCGGGACTACGGCGGCCCCCGAGACCGCCCCGGCGACCGCGCCGCCGGCAACCCCGTCGGCCGCCGCGCCCGAGCGTGCCGCGTGAGCGCGCCGCGCCCCGCCGGCCCCTCCTGGGCCGACCCGCCCGCCCCGGACCCCCGGGCCCGCCTCGGCCGGGCCGCGCTCATCGGCTTCGGGGCCGCGACCGCGCTCGACCTCGGCTCGCTGCTGGCCGGCTGGGACCTCGGCCACACCCTCTTCAAGCCGCTGCTGATGCCGCTGCTCATCGGCTACGTACTCACCCGCGGCGCGCCCCGGCTGCTGGTGGCCGCGCTGGCCTTCGGCTGGGGCGGGGACCTGGCCCTGCTCTTCGACGCCGAGCCCGCCTTCCTGCTGGGCATGGGCTCCTTCGCCCTCGGCCACGTCTGCTACCTGGTGCTGTTCGGGAAGCGGCCCGCGCACCCGCTCACCGGGGCGGCGTACGGCGCCGCGCTCCTCGGGACCGTCGCGCTGCTCTGGGGCGACCTGCCGGCCGACCTGCGCATCCCGGTCGCCGGGTACAGCCTGCTGCTCACCGCGATGGCCTTCCGGTCCGGTGCGCTCGGTCTGCGGGCCGGCCTCGGCGGGGCGCTGTTCCTGCTCTCCGACACCCTGATCGCCACCGGCGTGGCCGAGTGGCCGCAGCTTCCCCGCCCCGACTTCTGGATCATGCTGACCTATCTGGCCGCGCAGTACCTGCTGGCCACGGGCGTGCTGTCCGGTGCGCCCCCGGCGCGCGACCGGGCGTACGGTAGGGACGTCGTACCGCACTGACTGCACCGAGGACCAAGGACCCGCATGCGCGCCACCGTCATCCACGCCCCGCACGACATCCGCGTGGAGGAGGTGCCCGACGCAGCGGTGAAGCAGCCCGGGGACGCCGTCGTCCGCGTCCTGCGCGCCTGCATCTGCGGCAGCGACCTGTGGGCGTACCGGGGTGAGGCCAAGCGCGAGCCCGGGCAGCGCATCGGCCACGAGTTCCTCGGCATCGTCGAGGAGACCGGCTCCGCCGTGTCCGGCCTGCGCGCCGGCGACCTCGTCGTGGCCCCCTTCATGTGGTCCGACGGCACCTGCGACTACTGCACCGAGGGCCTCTTCACCTCCTGCCCGCACGGCGGCTTCTGGGGCTCGGTCGGGCACGACGGCGGTCAGGGCGAGGCCGTCCGGGTCCCGCACGCCGACGGAACCCTGGTGAAGCTGCCCGCCGCGGCCGCCTCCGACGACCGGCTGCTGACCGGCCTGCTCGCGCTCTCCGACGTGATGGGCACCGGCCACCACGCCGCCCTCGG
Organism: Streptomyces sp. NPDC051211; assembly: GCF_040689505.1. Taxonomy (NCBI): domain Bacteria; kingdom Bacillati; phylum Actinomycetota; class Actinomycetes; order Kitasatosporales; family Streptomycetaceae; genus Streptomyces; species Streptomyces sp. NPDC051211. Next base: position 18,601 of record NZ_JBFBAV010000060.1, on the reverse strand, counting down.
CGCCGGCGTCCGCAAGGGCTCCACGGTCGCCGTGGTCGGCGACGGCGCGGTCGGGCTGTGCGGGGTGCTGGCCGCCAAGCGGCTCGGCGCCGACCGGATCATCGCCCTGGGCCGCCATGCCGCCCGTACCGACATCGCCAAGCGGTTCGGGGCCACCGATGTGGTCGCGGAGCGCGGAGAGGCCGCCGAAGCGGCCGTCCGCGAGCTCACCGGCGGGCAGGGCGCGCACGCCGTCATCGAAGCGGTCGGCACCGAGCAGTCCATGCGGACCGCCGTGAACATCACCCGCGACGGCGGCGCCATCGGCTACGTGGGCGTCCCCCACGGCAGCGGCACCGGCCTCGACCTCGGTGTCATGTTCGACCGGAACATCACCCTGCGGGGCGGCGTCGCACCGGTCCGCGCCTACATCCCCGAGCTGCTGCAGGACGTGCTCGACGGCACCATCGACCCGTCGCCGGTCTTCGACCGCACGGTGGGCCTGGACGAGGTGCCGGACGGCTACCGGGCCATGGACGACCGCAGCGCCCTCAAGGTGCTCATCGCGCCGTGAACGTGACGGGGGCCGGGTGGGGGATGATCCCCCGCCCGGCCCCCGCGGCACGTGCTACTTGACGGCGTTGAGCGCGTTGACCACGCCGTAGCCGTAGTAGCCGGTCTGGCCCCACTTGCTCTCACAGGTGGTGGCGTCGATCAGGTTGCCCAGGTTGTCGTAGACCTTGTCCGGGCAGGACTGCTTGTCCGACTGGGCCTTCATCATCCGCTGCAGCTGGGCCGGCGTGGCCCACGGGTTGGCGCTCTTGAGCAGCGCGGCGACGCCCGCGACGTGCGGCGCGGCCATCGAGGTGCCCTGCTTGTAGCCGTAGCCGCCGCCCAGCACGGTGGACAGCACCCGGCCGTTGGCGTCCGGGGTCTGCGGGGTCTGCCACTTGTCGCCGCCGGGCGCGGCCACGTCGACGACCCCCAGGCCGAAGCTGGAGTAGTACGACTTCAGGCCCTTGTCGCCGGTCGCCGACACGGTGACCACACCCGGCAGCTGCGTGGGCAGGTCCAGGCAGATGCTCGGGTCGATGGTGCGCGGCACCGGGGTGGCGTCGTCCGGGCTGGTGTCGTCGACGATGGAGTCGCCGGCCAGGTCGTGGTTGGAGTTGCCGGCCGAGGCGACGTGCAGGACGCCCTTCTTCTCGGCGTACTTGGTGGCCCGGCCGAGGGCCTCCACCAGGGCCTTCTGGTCGTCGTCCGTCTTGCAGTTGTAGAGCCAGGGGTCGACGTAGTAGCTGTTGTTCGTCACCTCGATCCCCTTCTCGGCGGCGAACATGAAGCCGCAGACCACGGCCTCGGTGAAGAACAGGCTGGTGCCGGGCTCGCTCACCTTGATGCCCGCGACCTTCACGCCCGGCGCGACACCGCTGATGCCTATGCCGTTGCGCGCGGCCGCGATGGTGCCGGCCACGTGCGTGCCGTGGTCGCTGCCGTCCGCGTACGGACGCCAGGCGCCCTCGGAGGTGTCCGCGACGCCGCCGACACAGTTGGCCGACTGCTCACGGGAGAAGTTCGGCGCGAGATCGGGGTGGGTGTCGTCGACACCCGTGTCGATGACACCCACGGTGACGTCCTGGCTGCCATCGTTGATCTTGTGAGCCTCGTCGGCCTTGATCGTCCGCAGGTCCCACTGGTTGGGCTCCAGCGGCTCCTCGCCCGGCCCGGCCTGCGCCGAGGCCTTGGCGGCGTCCGCCGCGCTCAGCTGCTGCGTGGACCCCTCCTCGGTGGTCTGCACCGGCGACAGCGGGGCCGTACGGGTGGCGCCCACGGAGACGAACAGCTGCCGCTGGCTCCGCAGCTCCTTGGCGAACTCGGGGTTCTCGGAGTGCGCGACGACGACCCCGATCTGCTCATAGGCCGTCACCACCGTTCCGCCGGCCCGCTCGATCGCCTTCTTGGCCTGCTTGACCGATCCGTACGCGGTCAGGTTCGCCACGTAGGACAGCTTCGGCCCGGTTGCCGGCGCCGCGCTGACGCCGGCGTCCGCCGCCGGGGCGGCCGAGGCCGTCACCGCGGGCAGGAACGCGAGCGAGGCCGTGAGGGCCAGGCCGACGGGCACCGCGAGGGCACGCCTGCGGCCGGATCCCAGATGAGCCATGGGTTCTCCACATCATCCGTGAAAAAGCCGTCCTGACGCGGGTCGCGTCGGACGGGTTCATGACAGGTGAACCTAGCTCCCACGTTCCCCTTTGCGCCATCAGTTCGAGAAATCAGATCCGGAAGAAACAGCGGGTGTTGAACCGCCGCCGCACGGATTCCGTGCCGTTGGCAGGGGGGATCAGCACCATCAGCCCCCCACGGAGGTCATTTTGTCCGTCGTCCCCACCGCACCCGCGTCACAAGGAGAACCCCCCGTGACCACCGAAGCAGCGCCGCCCCCCGGCGGCCCGGACACGCAACCGGCGAGCCCCACGGCAGAAGAGTTCGCAGCCGTCCAGACCAGCCCCGAGTTCGGTGAACTGCGCAGCGCCTACCGCTCCTTCGCCTTCCCGCTCACCGTGGCCTTCATCGCCTGGTACCTGCTCTACGTCCTGCTGTCCAACTACGCGGGCGGCTTCATGGGGACCAAGCTCTTCGGCAACATCAACGTGGCCCTCGTCCTCGGCCTCGCCCAGTTCGCGACCACCTTCCTGATCGCCTGGTGGTACTCCCGGCACGCGGCGGAGAAGCTCGACCCCAAGGCGGCCGCCATCAAGTCCCGCATGGAGGCCGGAGAATGAGCCCCACCCACCTGCTGGCGGCCGGCGCCGCCTCCGAACACCGACCGCTGATCATCACCCTGTTCGGGCTGTTCGTCGTCGCCACCCTCATCATCACCATCTGGGCCGGCCGGCAGACCAAGGGCGCCGCGGACTTCTACGCGGGCGGCCGCCAGTTCACCGGCTTCCAGAACGGCCTCGCCATCTCCGGCGACTACATGTCCGCCGCGTCCTTCCTCGGCATCGCCGGCGCCATCGCCCTCTTCGGCTACGACGGCTTCCTCTACTCCATCGGCTTCCTGGTCGCCTGGCTGGTCGCGCTGCTGCTGGTCGCCGAGCCGCTGCGCAACTCCGGCCGCTACACCATGGGCGACGTCCTCGCCTACCGGATGCGGCAGCGGCCCGTCCGGACCGCCGCCGGCACCTCCACCATCGTGGTCTCGATCTTCTACCTGCTCGCCCAGATGGCCGGCGCGGGCGTCCTGGTCTCCCTGCTGCTCGGCATCACCAGCGACGCCGGCAAGGTCGCGATCGTCGCCCTGGTCGGCATCCTGATGATCGTCTACGTCTCCATCGGCGGCATGAAGGGCACCACCTGGGTCCAGATGGTCAAGGCCGTCCTGCTCATCGCGGGCGCCCTGCTGATCACCTTCCTGGTGCTGTGGAAGTTCAACTTCAACGTCTCCTCGCTGCTCGGCAAGGCCGCCGAGAACAGCGGCAAGGGCGCCGCCTTCCTGGAGCCCGGCCTGAAGTACGGCGCCACCGGGACCTCGAAGCTGGACTTCATCTCCCTCGGCCTCGCGCTGGTCCTCGGCACCGCGGGCCTGCCCCACATCCTGATCCGCTTCTACACCGTCCCCACCGCCAAGGCCGCCCGCAAGTCCGTGAACTGGGCCATCGGCATCATCGGCGCCTTCTACCTGATGACCATCGCCCTCGGCTTCGGTGCCGCCGCCCTGCTGAGCCGGGCCGACATCATCGCCTCCAACCCGGCCGGAAACACCGCGGCCCCGCTGCTCGCCCAGGAGATCGGCGGCGGCGCCGACTCCACCGGCGGCGCCATCCTGCTCGCCGTGATCTCCGCGGTCGCCTTCGCTACCATCCTCGCCGTGGTCGCCGGCCTCACCCTCGCCTCCTCCTCGTCCTTCGCGCACGACATCTACGTCAACGTGATCCGCAAGGGCCGGGCCACCGAGAAGGAAGAGGTACGGGCGGCCCGCTGGTCCACCGTGGTCATCGGCGCGGTCGCCATCGGCCTCGGAGCCCTGGCCCGCGACATCAACGTGGCCGGCCTGGTGGCCCTCGCCTTCGCGGTGGCCGCCTCCGCGAACCTGCCGACCATCCTCTACAGCCTGTTCTGGAAGCGCTTCACCACCCAGGGCGCCCTCTGGTCCATCTACGGTGGCCTGATCTCGTCGGTGGTCCTGGTGCTGTTCTCGCCTGTCGTCTCGGGCAACCCGAAGACCTCCATGTTCAAGGGCGTCGACTTCCACTGGTTCCCGCTGGAGAACCCCGGCCTCATCTCCATCCCGCTGGGCTTCCTCCTCGGCTGGCTGGGCACCGTCCTCTCCAAGGAGCCCGCCGACCCCCAGAAGTACGCGGAACTCGAGGTCCGCTCGCTGACGGGAACGGGCGCCCACTGAGATCCTCCGAACACCCAGCGTGGCCGCGTCGTACTTCCGTACGACGCGGCCGCGTCGCGTCTCGTTCATTCGGGGACATCTACATGTCACAAGCGTCACGTAGGCTCGAATACAGCGCACGCACCCACCTTGAGCTGCGCTGACCTCTACGGATCCGGACAGGGGAGGGGGCCCACAGTGCTTCTCGACACCTACGGCCGCGTGGCCACTGACCTGCGCGTCTCACTCACCGACCGGTGCAATCTGCGCTGTACGTACTGCATGCCCGAGGAGGGCCTGCAGTGGCTGGCGAAGCCCGATCTGCTCACCGACGACGAGATCGTCCGGCTGATCCGGATAGCCGTCACCGACCTCGGCGTCACCGAGGTCCGCTTCACCGGCGGCGAGCCGCTGCTCCGCCCCGGCCTGGTCGGCATCGTCGAGCAGTGCGCGGCCCTGGAGCCGCGCCCGAAGATGTCCCTGACCACCAACGGCATCGGCCTCAAGCGCACGGCCACGGCCCTCAAGGCCGCCGGCCTGGACCGGGTCAACGTCTCCCTGGACACCCTGCGCCCCGAGGTCTTCAAGACCCTCACGCGCCGGGACCGCCACAAGGACGTCATCGAGGGCATGGCCGCGGCCCGCGAGGCCGGCCTCACCCCGGTGAAGGTCAATGCCGTCCTGATGCCCGGCCTCAACGACGACGAGGCCCCCGACCTGCTCGCCTGGGCGGTGGAGCAGGGGTACGAGCTCCGCTTCATCGAGCAGATGCCGCTGGACGCCCAGCACGGCTGGAAGCGCGACGGAATGATCACCGCCGGTGACATCCTGGAGTCCCTGCGCACCCGCTTCGAGCTGACCCCCGAGGGCCAGGAGGCCCGTGGTGCCGCCCCCGCCGAGCGCTGGCTCGTGGACGGCGGCCCGGCCACCGTAGGCGTCATCGCCTCGGTCACCCGCCCGTTCTGCCGGGCCTGCGACCGCACCCGGCTCACCGCCGACGGCCAGGTGCGTACGTGCCTGTTCGCCACCGAGGAGTCCGACCTGCGGGCGGCCCTCCGCTCGGGCGCCCCGGACGAGGAGATCGCCCGCCTGTGGAAGGTGGCGATGTGGGGCAAGAAGGCCGGCTCCGGCCTCGACGACCCGTCCTTCCTGCAGCCCGACCGCCCGATGTCGGCGATCGGCGGCTGACGCCCCGAGCGTTCCGCCCCTGCTCGGGCCTCAGGCCTGCTGCTCTTCCCAGTCCTCGAGGGCGACGACGTCCTTGAGGAAACCGCGCACCCCCAGGAACTGGGAGAGGTGTTCGCGGTGTTCCTCGCAAGCCAGCCAGGTCTTGCGGCGCTCCGGCGTGTGCAGCTTCGGGTTGTTCCACACCAGGACCCAGACCGCTGCGACGCGGCAGCCCTTGGCGGAGCAGATGGGGGCCGTGGGGCCCGAGGTGTCAGGGGAGTTCACGCCTCAACCCTAAAGGGCGACGCCGAGCAGCCACGGGGGGAGCTGCCCGGCGTCGGTCCGTCGCTCCGACGGGGGATGCGGAGCGCGTAGGCAGTATGTCACGCAGGACCGGGTGCGGTGCACCGGAACTTCATGATTGATCTGAGCTTTTCTTGAGGTTTCCCGCTTCCAGTGCGGGACGCACAGGTGACGGCATGAAGTTCGACGGCAGCGACGGGGTGTTCTCGCGCCCCGCGTTGGCGATGACCACCGCCACGTACGGCAGCAGCGCGCCCGCGATGAGCGTCACCACCGCCACATGCCGTTCCACGTCCCACAGGATCACGGTCAGTATCACCGACAGGGTCCTGATGGACATCGAGATCACATAGCGGCGCTGCCGCCCCCGCACGTCTTCCGCGAGCCCCATCCGGGCCCCGGTGATCCGGAAGACCTCGGTTCCGTTCCGCTTCTTCACCCTTCCACCGTACGCCCGGTCTCCGGGGCGGGGGAGAGGGGGTCCCTCCGGGCGTCCCACGGACGGCGGTGCCCGAAATGCGCAATCGACCGGTCTGGTTGAAGCTGGGCCCACATGCGCACACGCGCCACGAGGAGGCGACATGCATTGGTTGTGGGCGATCATCGTCGGATTCGTGCTGGGCCTGATTGCCCGGGCCATCCTGCCGGGCAGGCAGCACCAGCCGCTGTGGCTGACCACCCTGTTCGGCATCGCCGGCGCGATCCTCGGCAACGCGGTCGCGACCTGGATCGGCGTCAACGAGACCAGGGGCATCGACTGGATCCGGCACCTGCTGCAGCTCGCCGGAGCCGTCCTCGTCGTCGGGGTCGGCGACATGGTCTACATGGCGCTCCGCGGCAGCAAGCGGACGGCCTGAACGAGCGGGCCGCCCAGCCGAGGCGGACGGCCCGGGCACGACGAAGGGGCCGGTACGGACACCGCGGTCCGCACCGGCCCCTTCGCCGCGCTCTCAGGCGCCGGTGACCTCCACCGCGGCCAGGTTCTTCTTGCCGCGGCGCAGCACCAGCCAGCGCCCGTGCAGCAGGTCCTCCTTGGCGGGGACCGCGTCCTCGGCGGTGACCTTCACGTTGTTCACGTAGGCCCCGCCCTCCTTCACCGTCCGGCGTCCGGCCGACTTGCTGGCGACCAGCCCGGTCTCGGCGAACAGGTCCACCACCAGGCCGAGCTCCGCCACCTGGGCGCGCGGCAGCTCGGACAGCGCCGCGGCCAGCGTGGCCTCGTCCAGCTCCGCCAGCTCGCCCTGCCCGAACAGCGCCTTCGACGCGGCGATCACGGCCGCGGCCTGCTCCGGTCCGTGCACCAGAGCCGTCAGCTCCTCGGCCAGCGCCCGCTGCGCGGCCCGCGCCTGCGGCCGCTCGGCGGTCTGCGCCTCCAGCTCCTCCAGCTCCGCGACGGACTTGAAGGACAGGATCCGCATGTAGGTGGAGATGTCCCGGTCGTCCACGTTCAGCCAGAATTGGTAGAACGCGTACGGCGTGGTCATCTCCGGGTCGAGCCAGACGGCCCCGCCCTCGGTCTTGCCGAACTTGGTGCCGTCCGCCTTGACCATCAGCGGGGTCGCCATCGCGTGCACCTGCGCGTCCGGTTCCACCCGGTGGATCAGGTCGAGACCGGCCGTCAGGTTGCCCCACTGGTCGGACCCGCCCTGCTGCAGGGTGCAGCCGTGGCGCCGGTAAAGCTCCAGGAAGTCCATGCCCTGGAGCAGCTGGTAGCTGAACTCGGTGTAGCTGATGCCCTGGTCGGACTCCAGCCGCTTGGCCACCGAGTCCTTCGTCAGCATCTTGTTGACCCGGAAGTGCTTGCCGATGTCCCGCAGGAACTCGATGGCGGACATGCCCGCCGTCCAGTCCAGGTTGTTCACCATGACCGCCGCGTTCTCGCCCTCGAAGGACAGGAACGGCTCGATCTGGGCGCGCAGCCGGTTCACCCACTCCGCGATCACGGCCGGATCGTTCAGGGTGCGCTCGGCGGTCGGCCGCGGGTCGCCGATCTGGCCGGTGGCCCCGCCGACCAGCGCCAGCGGCCGGTTTCCGGCCAGCTGGAGCCGGCGCATGGTCAGCACCTGCACCAGGTGGCCGACGTGCAGGCTGGCCGCCGTCGGGTCGTAGCCGCAATAGAACGTGACCGGACCGTCCGCGAAGGCCTTGCGCAGCGCTTCTTCATCGGTGGACTGGGCGAACAGCCCGCGCCACTTCAGTTCGTCGACGATGTCCGTCACGGTCTCTCGACTCCTTTGAAGGATCTTCGGGAAGGATGAAAGTGCAGGTCCCAGTCTATGGGGGTCAGACGCCCTTGCTGACCGAACTCATATTGAAATCGGGGATGCGCAGCGCCGGCATCGCGGCCCGGGTGAACCAGTCGCTCCACTCGCGCGGCAGGGTCTTCTCGGTCCGCCCGGCCTCGGTGGCCCGGGACAGCAGGTCCACCGGCGACTCGTTGAACCGGAAGTTGTTCACCTCGCCGACGACCTCCCCGTTCTCCACCAGGTAGACGCCGTCCCGGGTCAGACCGGTCAGCAGCAGCGTGGCCGGGTCCACCTCGCGGATGTACCAGAGGCAGGTCAGCAGCAGCCCGCGCTCGGTGGCGGCCACCATCTCCTCCAGGGACCTCTCGCCGCCCGCGTCGAGGATCAGGTTCCCGATCGTCGGCGCCACCGGCTGCCCGGTCAGGCCCGCGCTGTGCCGGGTGGTGCTCAGGTGCGCGAGCTCGCCGTCCCGCACCCAGTCGGTGGGCGGCAGCGGCAGCCCGTTGTCGAACACCGAGGCGTCGTCGCCCGAGCTGTGCGCGATCACGAACGGGGCGCACTCCAGGCCCGGCTCGTTCGGGTCGCTGCGCAGCGTCAGCGGGAGCTCGGACAGCTTCTCGCCCAGGCGGGTGCCCCCGCCCGGCTTGGAGAAGACCGTACGGCCCTCCACGGCGTCCCGGGCCGCCGCCGACCACATCTGGTAGATCAACAGGTCCGCCACCGCGGTCGGCGGAAGCAGGGTCTCGTACCGGCCGGCTGGCAGCTCGATCTTCCGCTCGGCCCAGCCGAGCCGCTTGGCGAGCTCGGCGTCCAGCGCCGCCGGGTCCACGTCCTTGAAGTCCCGGGTGGAGCGGCCGGCCCAGGCGGAGCGCTGCCGGTCGGGGGACTTGGCGTTGAGTTCCAGGGTGCCGTTGGGCTGGTCGTGGCGCAGCCGCAGCCCGGTCGAGGTGCCCACGTACGAGGAGACCAGCTCGTGGTTGGCGAAGCCGTACAGCTCGCGGCCGCCCGCGCGGGCCCGCGCGAAGGCCTCGCCGAGGGCCGGGGCGAACTCGGTGAACACGGCCGAGGAGGTCTCGGCCGGGGCGTCGGTGAAATCGGGAGAGGCCGGGGTGCCGGTCACCAGCGGCTGGGCGTCCTCCGCCGGACCCGCGGTCCGCGCGGCCGCCTCCGCCGCCCGTACCAGCGGCTCCAGGTCCTCCGCGGTGACGGCGGATCGGGACACGACCCCCGAGGCCGTGCCCTCCTTGCCGTCGACCGTGGCGATGACCGTCAGGGTCCGGCCGCGGGTGACACCGTTCGTGGTCAGCGCATTGCCCGCCCAGCGCAGGTTGGCGGTCGAGTGCTCGTCGGCGATGACGACACAGCCGTCGGCGGCGGACAGCTCCAGGGCCCGCTCGACGATCTCGTGGGGCTTCGTGCGATTCGTCGCCATCAGCGTCCGGCCTCCTGCGTGGTGTTCAAAATGTTGACGTCGCGGAACAGAGCGGACGGGCAGCCGTGCGAGACCGCCGCGACCTGGCCCGGCTGGGCCTTGCCGCAGTTGAAGGCGCCGCCCAGGACGTACGTCTGCGGGCCGCCGACCTTCTCCATCGAGCCCCAGAACTCGGTGGTGGTCGCCTGGTACGCGACGTCGCGCAGCTGGCCGGCCAGCCGCCCGTTCTCGATCTTGAAGAAGCGCTGCCCGGTGAACTGGAAGTTGTAGCGCTGCATGTCGATCGACCAGGAGCGGTCGCCGACCACGTAGATCCCGCGCTCGACACCCCCGATCAGGTCCTCCGTCGACAGCCCGCCGGGATCCGGCTGGAGCGACACGTTCGCCATCCGCTGCACCGGCACGTGCCCGGGGGAGTCCGCGTAGGCGCAGCCGTTGGAGCGGCCCAGCCCGGTCAGCTTCGCGATCCGCCGGTCCAGCTGGTAGCCGACCAGGGTGCCGTCCTTGACCAGGTCCCAGCTCTGCGCCTGGACCCCCTCGTCGTCGTACCCGATGGTCGCCAGGCCGTGCTCGGCGGTCCGGTCACCCGTCACGTTCATGATCGGGGAGCCGTACGTCAGCTTGCCGAGCTGGTCGAAGGTGGCGAAGGAGGTGCCCGCGTACGCCGCCTCGTAGCCCAGCGCCCGGTCCAGCTCGGTGGCGTGCCCGATGGACTCGTGGATGGTGAGCCACAGGTTCGACGGGTCGACGACCAGGTCGTACCGGCCTGCCTCGACGCTCGGCGCGCGCATCTTCTCCGCCAGCAGCGACGGGATCTGCTCCAGCTCGGAGTCCCAGTCCCAGCCGGTGCCGGTCAGGTATTCCCAGCCGCGGCCGGCCGGCGGGGCGATGGTCCGCATGGAGTCGAACTCGCCGGTCTTGTCGTCGACGGCCACCGCGGTGAGCTGCGGGTGGATCCGGACCCGCTGCTGGGTGGTCACGGTGCCGGCCGTGTCGGCGTAGAACTTGTTCTCGTGCACGGCGAGCAGCGAGGCGTCCACATGGGCCACGCCCTCGGCGCGCAGCAGCCGCGAGCTCCAGTCGGCCAGCAGGGCCGCCTTCTCCTCGTCCGGCACCTCGAAGGGGTTCACGTCGTAGGCGGAGACCCAGGTCCGGTCGGCGTGCACCGGCTCGTCGGCCAGCTCCACCCGCTCGTCGGAACCCGCCGCCTTGATCACCTGGGCGGACAGCTTCGCCATGGCGACGGCCTGCGAGGCCACCTTGGCGGCGCCGTCCATCGTGAGGTCCACCCCGGAGGCGAAGCCCCAGCTGCCTCCGTGCACCACCCGGACCGCGTAGCCGAGGTCGGTGGTGTCGGACCCCCCTGAGGGCTTGGCGTCCCGCAGGCGCCAGGAGGCGCTGCGAATCCGCTCCAGCCGGAAGTCGGCATGGTCGGCGCCGAGCGCGCGGGCCCGGGCGAGCGCCGCGTCGGCGAGCGCCCGCAGGGGCAGCGCGGTGAAGGCCGCGTCGATGGAATGGGGCACGGAAGTCCTCCCGTGGTCGGGACCGGTCGCTCCGATCATGTCGCGCCCGGCGCCGATGTGCCTACCTCTTTCTGTAGGGACTCGACAGAGCCCGTCCCAAGGCCCTGTCGGAGCCCGATTCTCCGTACGAGCGGTCGGACCGCTAGGTTTTCGGTATCCAGACCGCTAGCGAAAGGGTGATCCGTTGAGCCGCTCGGTTCTCGTCACCGGAGGAAACCGGGGCATCGGCCTCGCCATCGCCCGCGCCTTCGTCGACGCCGGCGACAAGGTCGCGATCACGTACCGTTCGGGCGAGCCGCCGGCCGAGCTCACCGAGCTGGGGGTGCTGGCGGTCCGCTGCGACATCACCGACTCCGAGCAGGTGGAGCAGGCCTACAAGGAGATCGAGGACAAGCACGGAGCGGTCGAGGTGCTGGTGGCGAACGCCGGCATCACCAAGGACACGCTCCTGATGCGGATGTCCGAGGAGGACTTCGCCTCCGTCGTCGACACCAACCTCACCGGCACCTTCCGGGTGGTCAAGCGCGCCAACCGGGGCATGCTCCGCGCCAAGAAGGGCCGCGTCGTCCTGATCTCCTCGGTCGTCGGCCTGCTCGGATCGGCCGGCCAGGCGAACTACGCGGCCTCCAAGGCCGCGCTCGTCGGCTTCGCCCGCTCCCTCTCCCGCGAGCTGGGTTCCCGCAACATCACCTTCAACGTCGTGGCCCCCGGCTTCGTGGACACCGACATGACCAAGGTGCTCACCGACGAGCAGCGCGCCGGCATCGTCGCGCAGGTCCCGCTCGGCCGCTACGCGCAGCCGGCCGAGATCGCCGCGGCCGTGCGCTTCCTCGCGTCGGACGACGCCTCGTACATCACAGGAGCCGTCATTCCCGTTGACGGCGGATTGGGCATGGGTCACTGATCACATGAGCGGAATTCTCGACGGCAAGCGCATTCTGATCACCGGTGTGCTGATGGAGTCCTCCATCGCCTTCCACACCGCCAAGCTGGCCCAGGAGCAGGGCGCCGAGGTCATCCTCACCGCCTTCCCGCGGCCGACGCTGACCGAGCGCATCGCCAAGAAGCTGCCCAAGCCGGTCAAGGTGATCGAGCTCGACGTCACCAACGACGAGCACCTCGCCCGCCTGGAGGGCCTCGTCCGCGACGAGCTCGGCGGCCTGGACGGCGTCGTCCACTCGATCGGCTTCGCCCCGCAGGACGCCCTCGGCGGCAACTTCCTGAACACCCCGTTCGAGTCGGTCGCCACCGCCATGCACGTCTCGGCGTTCTCGCTGAAGTCGCTGACCATGGCGTGCAAGCCGCTGTTCCCGGCGGAGGGCGCGGCCGTCGTCGGCCTCACCTTCGACGCGCAGTACGCCTGGCCGCAGTACGACTGGATGGGCCCGGCCAAGGCTGCGCTCGAGGCCACCAGCCGCTACCTCGCCCGCGACCTGGGCAAGGAGAACATCCGCTGCAACCTGGTCTCGGCGGGTCCGATCGGCTCGATGGCCGCGAAGTCCATCCCGGGCTTCTCGGAGCTGGCGGACGTCTGGAACTCCCGCTCCATGCTGGAGTGGGACATGAGCGACCCGGAGCCGGCCGGCAAGGGCGTCGTCGCCCTGCTGTCGGACTGGTTCCCGAAGACCACCGGCGAGATCGTCCACGTGGACGGCGGTCTGCACGCGATGGGTGCCTGAGCACTCTCCTCGTACGGCCGAGGCCGCGCCCCCGAGGGGGCGCGGCCTTCGCGTTTCCTGCCCCCGGTTCCTCCCCGGGCGATGCTCTGCGCACGGCCGCCCGGATCTTCCGAGTCGAGAAAAGGGGCGAATGCCTGCAAACTGGCCGGGTCGGGAATTTCCCGGCGCACTGCGGGGAGGAGGTACGGAGTGCGCACGAGGCGGAGCCGAGCGGTATCGCTGCTGGTCACCTCGGTCGTGCTGACCGGTCTCCTGATCCCCGGCGCGGTCGCCCAGTCCTCCGGTGCGGACCCCGCGCCCGGCCCCGAGGCCGCCGTTCCGGCTCCGGAAGCGGTCGTCCCGGAAGGGGTCCTCCCCGAGGCGGTCGTCCCCGAGGGGATCGTCCCCGAGCCGGCCCCGCCCGAGCCGGCCGTCGTGCACCCGGCCGAACTGCCGGTGGAACCGCCCGCCCAGCCGGCCCGGCCGTCGGCCGAGGACCTCTTCGGCGCCGACTGCGACACCCGCATCCTCGGCTCCACCGTCACGGCGGTCTGCCACAACCCCTTCCCGCGGACCGACCTGGTCCGGCTGCACGTGGAATGCGACCGCTGGTGGGACGTGGACGGGGACAGCGCCCCGGTGGCCGTCGAACCGGCCGGCCGGGTGGAGCTCATCGGCCGCTGCTGGAAGGAGGTCCGCTCGGCCTGGGTCAGCCACGGGCGCGGCTGAAGCCTCCAGCGCAGCCGCCGCAGCCGCCGCAGCCGCCGCCGCAGCAGCCGCCGCAGCCGCCGCCGCCGCCGCAGCCGCCGCCGCAGCAGCCGCCGCCGCCGCAGCCGCAGCCGCCGCAGCCGATGCGGCCGACGTAGCCGACGTAGCCGCCGCACCCGGTGCGGCCGCCGCGGGCCGAGGGTCAGCCCTGCTTGCCCAGGCAGACGAACGGATAGCCCGCGGCCTCAGAGGCCGCCGTGTCCGCGTCCCCGCGCCGGATCGCCTCGATCAGCCGCGCATGGTCCAGATGCGACTCCGGGGTGAGGTCCGGGCCCACGTCCCCGCGCAGCCAGTCCCGGATCAGGTCGCCCAGGTCCGCGTACAGCTCGACGAGCACGTCGTTGTGCGAGGCGGTGACCACCGCCATGTGCAGGGCCACGTCCGCCGCGATGAAGACCTCCGCGTCACCCGAGGCCCACGCCTCCTCGCGCCGGGCCAGCAGCGCGTCCAGCTGGACGAGGTCCCGCTCGGTACGCCGCTCCGCCGCCAGCCGGGCCGCCGAGGACTCCAGGGTGGAGCGGAGCTCGGCGATGTGCCGGGGGTCCGCTCCGGCGAAGCGCCGGTGCATCACGCCGGCCAGCTCGCTGGTCGCGATGACATAGGTGCCGGAGCCCTGCCGGATGTCCAGCAGGCCGTTGTGTGCCAGGGCCCGGACCGCCTCGCGGACCGTGTTGCGGGCCACCCCCAGCAGATCCACGAGTTCCGGTTCTGTCGGAATCCGGGCACCGACCGGCCATTCTCCTGAGGTGATCTGGTTCCGCAACTGGGCGATCACCTGGTCGGCGAGCGCGGAGCGCCGGGGCGAGGTCAGCGGCATGGGGTCCTCTCGGCACTATGCGGTTCCATTGGGTCCAAAGGTGGACAACCAATCATCCCATGATTCTATGATGGTTCAATGTCCGACGAAGATATCCAGACCATCGACCGGCCGACCGCCGCCCGCACCGCACCCGAACAGCCCGCCCCGCAGCCCGGCTGGCTCGGCCCCGTCCTCATCGTCGGCATCGTGCTGGCCGCCCTCAACCTGCGGCCCGCCATCACCAGCCTCGGCGCCCTCTTCGAAGAGGCCCGCACCGGCCTCCAGATGAGCGGAGCCGTCGCCGGACTCATCACCTCCGTCCCGGCCCTCTGCTTCGCCGTCTTCGGCATCACCGCGCCCCGGCTCTCCCGCCGCTTCGGCCCCGCCGCCGTGGTCTGCGCGGGCATGGGCATGGTCGCTGCCGGCCTGCTGATCAGGCCCTTCACGGACAACGCGGCCGGCTTCCTCGCCGCCAGCGCCCTCAGCCTCGCAGGCATCGCGCTCACCAACGTGCTGCTGCCGGTGATCGTCAAGCGCTGGTTCCCGCACAAGGTCGGCACCATGACCGGCCTCTACTCCATGGCCCTGGCCGCCGGTACCTCGCTCGCCGCCGCCGCGACCGTCCCCATGACCGAGGCCCTCGGCGGCAATTGGCGCACCGGCCTGCTGATCTGGGCCGCCCTCGCGGTGGCCGCCGTACTGCCCTGGCTGCCCATCGCCCGACAGACCCGCCACGAGCTCCGCCGCGACCGCGCCGCCGCCCGCGCGGACGCCCGTACCGACCGGGCGGCGACCTCCGGCCCGGCCGTCGTCCGCAGCCGCACGGCCTGGGCCCTGGCCTGCTACTTCGGCCTCCAGGCCACCGGCGCCTACATCACCATGGGCTGGCTCCCGCAGATCTTCCGCGACGCCGGGGTCTCGGCCGGCACCGCCGGAGTCCTGCTCGCCGTCACCATGGTCATGGGCGTCCCGCTCGCCTTCGTCATCCCCGGCCTGGCCGGCCGGATGCGGAACCAGGGCCCCATCGCCGTCACCCTCGGCCTGTTCGGCCTCGCCGGATACCTCGGCCTCTACATCGCCCCGGCCGCCGGCGCCTGGGCCTGGGCCCTCCTGCTCGGCGTCTCCAACTGCGCCTTCCCGCTCGTCATCACCATGATCGGACTGCGCGCCAAGTCCCCGGCCGGAGTGGTCAGGCTCTCCGCCTTCGCCCAGTCCACCGGCTACCTGATCTCCATCCCCGGCCCGCTGCTCATCGGCACCCTCTACCAGCACAGCGGCGGCTGGGACCTGCCGCTCGCGCTGATGGCCGGACTGCTCGTCCCGCAGATCGTGCTGGGCGTGCTCGCCGGACGGGACCGCACGATCGAGGACGAATGCGGCATGCGAAACTGACCGCATGCCCGTCCTCGAACCGAACCCCTCGAACGGCCACAAGAAGCTCGGCATCGTGCTCGGCGCGATGCTCGGCGTGACCGTGATCATCGCCATCATCGCGACCATCGCCTCCCCCTGAACCCCGTCCCGGATCGGCTGCGGATCCGTCAGGTCCCCGGGAGGTGGGGTTAGCCCCACCATCCCCTAGGGGGCCAGGTTCAGGGTCGACTGGGGTGTGCCCCCGATGGGAACCGCCGTCGTGGATCCGTAGATTCACAAGGGAAGGCGCGCTCAGCGCACGGACCCGGCGGAACACCCAGGAGACGGCGATGTCGGTACACACCCAGCCGGCGGCCCACCCCGCTCACCCGGCCCGCCCGGCCGGCCACCTCCACCGGACCACCGCCCCGGCCGGCTACCTCCACCGGACCACCGCCCCGGCCGGCCGCCACGGAGCCGACGCCCGGCTCACCTGGTGGGCGCTGGCCCTGCCGGCCCTCGCCTTCGCGTTCCTCTTCCTCCTGCTCAGCGGTCCGGCCGAGGCGCAGGCCGCCTCCGACGGCTCCGCGCTCGGCCACCTCGTCGAGCGGATCCTGCTGGTCCTCGGCTGACCGCGACCGGGCGCGCGCAGGGAGCGCGCCCCCGACGGGTGAGCTCCTCCAACACCCTGCGCCCGGTGGCCGGTTTCATGCGAAGCTGGGATCCATGAGCGCCGATACACCCCGCAGGATCGCCCTCCTCCGGCACGCCAAGGCCGACTGGTCCCAGGAGAGCGACCATGAAAGGCCGCTGGCGGAACGCGGCCGCAAGGACGCCCCGGCCGCCGGACTGAAGCTGGCCGAGACCGGCATCACCTTCGACCTGGCCCTCTGCTCCACGGCCGCCCGGACCCGGGAAACCTGGAAGCTCGCCGTCCAGGAACTGCCGCACCGGCCGAAGACCGTCTACGAGGACCGCCTGTACGAGGCCTCGCTCGGCGAGCTCATCGCCCTGCTCAACGAGACCCCCGACGACGTCTCCAACCTGCTCCTCATCGGGCACAACCCCGGCATGCACGCCCTCGCCGACGCACTGGCGGGGGAGGCCGAGGGCGACACCCTGCCGCGCATGAACCGCAGCGGCTTCCCGACCTCGGCCCTGGCCGTCCTCACCTTCACCGGCTCCTGGAAGTCCGTGGAGCACGGAGTGGGCACCCTTCAGGAGTTCTGGACCCCGCAGGAGCACTGACCCCGTACGACAGCAGGGCCCGGCGGCTCCTGCCACCGGGCCCTGCTGCCCGCACGCCCGTCAGGCCAGGTCGGCGGCCTCGACCTCTTCCCGTGTGATGCCCAGCAGGTACAGCACCGCGTCCAGGAACGGCACGTTGACCGCGGTGTGCGCGGCCTCCCGGACCACCGGCTTGGCGTTGAACGCCACCCCGAGCCCAGCCGCGTTCAGCATGTCCAGATCGTTGGCGCCGTCACCGATCGCCACCGTCTGCGCGAGCGGTACGCCGGCCTCCTGGGCGAACCGCCGCAGCAGCCGGGCCTTCCCCGCCCGGTCCACGATCTCGCCGGTCACCCGGCCGGTCAGCTTCCCGTCGACGATCTCCAGCGTGTTCGCCGAGGCGAAATCGAGCCCGAGCCGCTCCTGCAGATCGTCCGTCACCTGCGTGAACCCGCCCGAGACCACGCCCACCTGGTAGCCGAGCCGCTTCAGGGTCCGGATCAGGGTCCGGGCGCCGGGGGTGAGCCGCACCTCGGCCCGCACCTTGTCCACCACGGAGGCGTCCAGCCCCGCCAGCAGCTCGACCCGGGCGTGCAGGGACTGCTCGAAGTCGAGCTCGCCGCGCATCGCGCGCGCCGTGACCTCGGCGACCTGCTCCTCGCAGCCGGCGTGCGCGGCGAACAGCTCGATGACCTCGTCCTGGATCAGGGTCGAGTCCACGTCCATGACCACCAGCCGCTGCGCCCGCCGGTGCAGACCGGCCGACACCACGGCGACATCCACGCCGATCTGGGCGGCCGCGGTGGCCAGCACGGTCCGCAGCGGCTCGGTCTCGGCGCCGGAGACGGCGAACTCCACGGCCGTCACCGGATACTTGGCGAGCCGGAAGATACGGTCGATGTTGCCGCCGGCGGCGGTGATCCGGGAGGCGATGGCGGCCGTGGACTCCGCGGTGAGCGGATGCCCGAGCACGGTCACGTGGGAACGCCCACTGCCGCGCGGACGGTTGTCACCGGTGCCGGAGATGATCTCGGCTTGCAGCTTGAGGGACTCGGCCCAGCTGTGCACGGTCGCCCGCATGTCGCCCTCGGTGCCGGCGGCGGGCTTGGTGACGAGGACGCACAGGACGATGCGGCCCCGGGTGACGACCTGCTCGATGTCGACGACGTCGACGGAGTAGGCGGCGAGGGTGTCGAACAGCCCGGCGGTGATCCCGGGACGGTCCTTGCCGAAGATCTTGACGAGGAGGGTGGGGACGTCGGAGGTCTGCGAAGCACTCATGGTGACCTCACCGTATCCCCCCATCCCACCCCCCGACCCCCCCGTCCCACCCCTCGAGCACCCCACCCCCCTATCCACCCCCTGCCAAGCCCCCCGCACCCCCCTGCCAAGCCCCCCGCACCCCCCTGCCGAGTGCCCCGCACCCCCCTGCCGAGTGCCCCCGCACCCCCCTGCCGAGTGCCCCCGCACCCACCCCCTGCCGAGTGCCCCCGCACCCAGCCCCGCCTGGGTGCCCCCGCACCCAGCCCCGCCTGGGTGCCCCCGCACCCAACCCGCCCGGGTGCCCCCGAACCAGCCCCGCCTGGGTGCCCCCGCCGGGGCGGCACCACCCCGGCCCCGCCGGGCTCGGAGCCCCCTCCCGCCGGGGTTTGGCATTTCCAGCCCCTCCGGCGTTTGAGGAGCGGGGTCTGGGGCGGAGCCCCAAGCCTCCCGGCCCCGCCGGGGGTACCCCCCAGCCCCGCCGGCGTTTGAGGTGCGGGTC
>NZ_JBFBAV010000059.1:0-36331 GCF_040689505.1 Streptomyces sp. NPDC051211 | reverse complement strand
GCGGAGCTGATGCTGCAGGCGGGGCCGGGAGACCTGCCGCCTTCGACCCGGTCGGCCCGGCCCGGGATCACGGTCAGCGACGCACCGGCAGAGCTCATCGACGCGATCGTGCGCCTGCTGCGCCTGCTGCGCCTGCTGCGCCTGCTGGACCGGCCGCGCGACCGCCGGGTGCTGGTCCCGTTGGCTGCTTTCGATGCGCTCCGGGGATCGGCATTCTCGATAGCGTGACCATCTGCCGCCCGGGGTGGCATTCGACAGAGAGTGATGAGGCTGCAATGGGTGAACTGACGAAGCCCGAGGTAGACGTTCCGAAGGGGGACGCTCCTACCGAACTGACCATCCGCGACCTGGTCGTCGGGGACGGGGCCGAGGCGAAGCCGGGCATGGTGGTCAGGGTCCACTACGTGGGGCTGACCTTCGAGTCCGGTAAGGAGTTCGATGCCTCCTGGGACCGGGGCCAGCCGTTCAAGTTCGCCCTGGGCAGTGGCAGGGTCATCAAGGGCTGGGACCGGGGCGTGAAGGGGATGAAGGTCGGCGGTCGGCGCGAGATCATCGTTCCCCCGCGTCTCGGCTACGGCAATCAGTCGCCCTCGCCGTTGATCCCGCCGGGCTCGACCCTGGTCTTCGTGGTGGACCTGCTGGACGTGTATTCCAGCACGACCGGGTGGAGCAGCGCCCAGTAAACCCGGCCGCTCCTCCCCTCGACGCCCGCCGCAGGCCGGCAGCCGTCGGCAGAGCGTCACGGCGCTGCCACCTCGAACAACTCCGCCGAGCCGGAGAACTCCAGCAGGCGCACCATCTGGTGGCTGCGGCCGAGCAGGGGCCCCCGCCGTCGTCCCGGGCGTGCCGGTCATGGCTGACTCCTCGTACACGGGGCGCCTGCCCAGACCGAGGTGCCGCATGCCTGACGTCCGTCGAGCGAGTCGTCGCCGGAGCCCGCGGGGCCTGCGACCCCGTCAGCCGGCCTGCGGTGCGGCTGTCAGACGTCGGAAGGAGCGGGCGTCCACGACGGCTGCTCCGCCGGGGTCGTTGTTGAAGTAGGCGTAGACGTCCGCTTCGGGGGGCCAGGTGTCCGCGATCCGCTCCGCCCAGCTCCGCAGGGCGGAGCGGCCGTACCGGGGAGCGGGTTGCGCACGGCCCTCGTGGAAGCGCACGTAGCCCCAGTCCGCTGTCCGCCACAGCGGTGTCACGGGCCGCGACCCTCGGTCGGCCCAGCACAGGGCCGCGCCGCGGTCGGCGAGGACGGAGCGTACGTCAGCCGTCCACCACGACGCGTGCCGCGGCTCGACGGCGACGCGGACGGTACGCGGGAAGCAGGCCAGGCAGGCTTCGAGCGCGGCAGGGTCGGCGCGGAGCGTAGGCGGCAGCTGGAGCAGGACGGGGCCGAGCCGGTCGCCCAGCGGAGCGGCATGCTCCATGAGCCGTCGGACGGGCTCCGCCGGCTCACGCAGGCGCTTGATGTGTGTCAGAAAGCGGCTCGCCTTGACGGCCATGACGAAGCCGGGCGGGGTGCGGGCGTGCCACTGCGCGAACGTATGGGGCGCGGGCAGCCGGTAGAACGCGTTGTTGAGCTCCACGGTGGAGAAATGCTGTGCGTACTCCTCCAGCCACAGCCGTTGCGGCCGCTCGGGCGGGTAGAGAATGCCCGACCAGTCGCGGTACTGCCATCCCGAAGTGCCGACGAAAACGGCCATGGGCTGCTCCTGCCCGGTCTCGCGCCGCATGAACGTGGACCGGTACGGGCTGCGAGTACGGCCTCCTGCCTGGACGTCGATCACGATCACCTCGGCACCCGAGCCGATCACGGCGCACAGCGAGGGTCAGCGCTCCGCATGCCCCGGCTCCTCCGGGCGCCCCTCCCGCGCGCGGCCTACTTCGCCCGGTGCACGGAGCGATAGCGGGCGGGCGGGATCCCGTACCGGGCGGTGAAGACCTGCCGGAGCGTCTCGGCCGAACCGAAGCCGCAGCGGGCGGCCACGCCCGGCATGGGGAGGGTCGTCGAGGCCAGGAGGTGGGCAGCGGCCTCGGTCCTGGCCCGTCGGACGTACCGCCCGGGAGGCAGCCCCAGGTGCTCCAGGAACAGGCGGTTCAAATGGCGCGGGGTGACTCCGGCGCGGGCGGCCAGCGTCCCGGCCGACAGGTCGTGGTCCGGGTGTTCGGCGATGTACTCCACCAGCCGGCGAACCACGTCGTCGCGGGGCGGCGGCGCAGCGGTGAACAGGCTCATCTGCGCCTGGTTCCCCGGCCTTTGCACGTAGACGACCAGGTCGCGGGCGACCTGGCGGGCTAGCTCCGGCCCGTGGTCCTCCTCGATCAGGGCGAGGGTCAGGTCGATGGCGCTGGTGATGCCCGCCGCTGTGTAGACGTTCCCGTCCCGGATGTAGAGCGGATCCGGATCCACCGTGACGGCGGGATGGCGGGCCGCGATCCGGGACGCGAACCGCCAGTGCGTGGTGGCGCGGCGGCCGTCGAGGAGGCCCGCGGCGGCGAGGACGGCGGCCCCGGTGCACAGGGAGGTCACCCGGCGGCTCTCCCGTGCGAGCCGCCGCACGTGTCCCACCAGCCGCGCGTCCTCCGCGGCGCGTTCGAAACCGGCGCCTCCGGAGACGACGAGCGTGTCCAGGGGGCCCTTCACCCGTTCCAGGGGTTCCTGGCTGACCAGGAGGATCCCCCCGCCGCAGTCGATCGGTGCGCCGCCCGGTCCGGCCAGCCGGATGCGGTAGGGGCGGGCGAGGTCCCCGATCCGGTTTGCCATCTGCAGGGCCGTCGTCACACAGGCGATGTCGAGCAGCTCGGCCGAGGCGTACCCGACGACGAGCATGAGCCGTTCCCCCATGGGGCGACCCTACGCCGGACGGACGTACACCCCAAGGTTCGTGACAGGAAGCGGGCACAGGGCTCCCGCCGGGCACGGCCGGTCGCGAACGTGGCGGCATGACCCTTCCCGAAGGACCCTGCGGCAGCCGCGGCTCCCACGTCGGCATCACGGCTGCGACCGCGGCCACGACCCCGACGGCGACCGCGACCCGCGTTCCCCATGAAGGCAAGGGCGCGACGGCCCGCGTCGTCCTGACCGCGTGTGCACGGCGCTGGCCCACCTGGCTGGCCCTGGCCCTCGTCGTCGTCACCTTCGCCGACGGTGCCGCACCGGTCGGGCTGCTCGCGGCCCTCCTCGTCGTCATGCCGCTGTGCTACCTGGCCTTCGGGGCTGCGCGCCGGGAACTCGGCACCGGGCGCACCTGGGCGGTCCAAGCGGCCGGCCTCCTGGGTTTCACCGCGCTGGCGCTGACGGCGCTCGCGGTGGATCCGCCGGCGGCCCGCTACCTCGTGGCGGCCGGCTGGTTCGCCCACGGCGTCTGGGACCTCGTACATCACCGCACCGGCAGGGTCGTGCCCCGGGCCTGGTCGGAGTGGTGCGGCATCGTGGACGTCTTCGGCGCGGCGGCGATCCTGCTGGTGATCTAGTGCTGTGGCCGGAAAGGTTTGCCGGGGCGCGGCGACGCGGACCCGGCGAGGGGCATCGGGACCGACCCGCCCGGTCCGACGCCCCGCATGGTTTGCTCGGAGCATGTCATTAAGGCGTCGTTTCTCATGGTGTGATCGTTCGTTGAGCCGTGCATGACGGATCTCATCGAGCGTTGGTGCCGGACGAGTTGTGGGTCTTGTGGACTTGAGCTGCCTGACCAGGTAGCGCATCTGGGCGCCCGGCCGACTTCGGGATCGGGAGGGTGAACGCCTTCCGGACCGCCTGGTTGAGGCCGTCCCGGCACTTGGTCGCCCGACGTCGACCACCCCGCAGCCGACGCGGCGGGCGAGCAGTGCCAGGTGGGAGAAGCGGAAGACGATCGGGCGGCCAAGCCGGGGTCCACACCGGGCCGCCGACGCCCGACAGGTATGACAAACCCTGCCGGGCACCGCTCCTCACGGCATCAGCACTGCCCGGGCGCCCCTTTCCAGAGCACGGCGACGAGACTCCCGTCAACCCAGGCCGAGCCGAGGATCTGACCGCTGTTGTTGATCTTGACTCCGGAAGAACCTGAGACGTTGGACGGAACCGGCAGGTGCTGTCCTACGCCGCTGGCGTCCCAGTAGGCGGCACGGTTACCCGAAGACCCGACTCCGACACCTGAGTCGTTCAGTTGGTGCACGGTCATGTCCGTGGAGCCCGGGGCGGGGCGGAGGACGGTCATGCCGCCGGTGTTGTCCCAGCGCACGGTCTCGGTTTTTCCGTCGTTCTTGTTGTAGCCGAGGAAAACGTCACGGTTGTTGACGTCCTTGATCGAGCTGTCGGGGCTGGCGCCCTGCATCGGGCGGAAGTCGCAGCACCTCAGGGCCCGGGCGGCCACGTGCGTGTGCGTGGTCGGGTCGTACGAGGCCGGACAACTGGAAGATCACGGTGAAGACGTGCGCGGCCCGCTCCGGGGGCACGGTCTACGCCTACGCCGAAGCGCGCTGGGATGGCAGCGCGTTCCGCGAGGTGGACGATGTGACGATCTTCGACGGGGCCAAGCTGCGGTTGCAGATCAAGCAGTCCCGGGATGGCACCGACCCCGTGGTGATCGAGAGGGACTTCACCGCGATCGAGGGCCGGCTGGAGGACAGTACGTCGAGCGGCAACTATGACGGCCACTACCGCACGCCGACGATCAGTCACCGGGCTGGCCGCGGCGCCCTGGCTGACTCGGTTCTGTTCCTGGACTGGCACGGTGACGGCCGCGGCTACGGGCGCCACGACTACACGGCCTCGCCCACCGTCTGAGTCGGCGCAGCAGTGCGGGCCGCCACCCTCGTCGGGTGGCGGCCCGCACTGCTGCTCTCAGGACTCGTCGGTGTCCGGACTCCACACGGCCGGTCCGCCGCCGCGCCACTCGATCAGCAGCGGATCGTCCAGCCGGACGACGTCGGGATCCAGTCCGGCCCGCCGCAGGAATTCGAGGAGGTCGGCGGGGCCGAGGGCGCGGCCGAGGACCTCGCCGTCGCAGCGGACGCGGCGCCCGCCCTGGGTATCCGGCGGATAGACGACCACTCGCGGGGCAGGGGCTCATCCCTTCACCCTGCCGGTGCCCGCTCACTCCAGCACTCCGAGAGCGGTGTCGGGCCGGCAGTGGATACAGGCGGGTACGCCCTGGGTCAGCAGCCGGCGTATCTGCTCGGGGTCGGCGGGGGTACAGCGGTTGCCGGTGTCCCAGCAGTCCCCGGTGTGCACGCGGGCCGGGAGCCGGCCGGTGCCGATCCCGCGCTCGACCAGCCACGCGGGCGGCTCCTTGGGCGGGCGCCGGGACGCGGCGAGGGCCTCGGCCTCCTCGGCGGCGCTCAGCGCCCGCTCGGCTCGGCCGAGTTCGCCGCGCAGGTAGGTGACCAGCGTCCGCAGCCGGGGCAGGTCGGGCGGCAGGACGGACACGACTCAGCTCCCGTACTGCGCCTGCCGCGCGGCCTTGCACGACGCGCACAGCGGCGAGGCACCGACCCCGTAGCGGCATGTCGGAGCGTGGCTTCTCTGCACCGACAGCGAGATCGAGGCCGTCATCGAAGCGCCGGCCGAAGGCCTTATCACGTTCCGACAAGTCCTCACCCAGGTGCTCGGCTACGGACGTGCGGACGCCGTAGCCACGCGTGTAGGCATCTGATCGGCCTCTCCTTGAGGCTCGGAAGCGCCCTGCCCAACGAGCCAAAGATGATGCAGTTGACACCCCAGCATCTCGCGGCTGGCCGGCCGCGCAGCCACACACTTGACCTTCACCACCCGCCTGCGCTTTCTATTTGTATCGCCAGCCACACGAGCGGTGCCGCTGCCAGAACAATCAGCACCAGACAGCACGGTACCTGGGACGGCCCCTTGAGTGGCTCGGCTGCTACCTGGGGGGCCACTCGGCGCACGTCGTCGGCGTGATACCACATCTTGCCGGCATAGCCCGTAGTGGTCAGCCAGCTCTCCGTACGGGTCCGCACCCCATGGGCCAGCGCATTCACATACACCGAGCTAGTACCGACGCCCGGCCACAAGGTGCTCACCTGGCGCTCCGTCAGCCAGCCGTCCCCCTCGTCCGCCATATTCCGCCCTTCCCCCAGCAGCCGGTGACACGACATCATGAACTGTCCCATAGCCAGGCGTAGTTCGCCCCTCCACCGCTCCTCGGGTTTCCGACGCGGCGATCCGCTTCCCGGGCCCCGAACGCCTGGCGCGAGCGGGTGTAGCCCTCGCCATCGAGAACGGGCGGTCAGGGTCTGACCGCCCGCCCTGCCCCGAATCACGGCGCCGGGGCCTGAGCACCGTTAGTGCAGTCAACAGGCCACCGGGCGCAGGGGCCGGTCTGGCTCGGTGCCCAGGTGACGGCCTGCGGCCGGGGTGCGGGGGTGGGGGAGGTCATGGCGGGCTCCTGGCGTGCGGCGGACTCTCCTATTCCATCACGTGTTCGATTTTCTGGCCCAGCTCAACCCCTGCCGGATTCCGCCGTCCGGCGTCCTCTGTCGTGTGCCATCGAACCTTGCCTGCGTGCCATCGAAGTTTGATCGACATCATCCCTGGTCAAGGGGCCTCGATGCCGTGTGCCCCTCGGATCGCCACGTTCCACCGCGCAGCCCGAGCGGCCCTCTCGCTAGGCCGTTTCCTTGGGATCGGGTGAAGGTTCGGGGTGCCGGGTGCGGCGAACGGGCCGGTGTGGGGCTGGGGAGGACCGCCTTTGCGTAGACGAGGCGTAACCGCAGGGTCACTGTCCCGTTCTTCGGTCATGAAGACCACATTGTTCAAGTTTGCTGCCGTGTCCGTGATTGCTTTCGCGGCTACCTCGACCGTCACGATTCCTGCCCAGGCTGACGCCTCCTCCCCTGTCCCTCTGGCAGGAGCGGGCAAGACCCCTGGATCGGGCTATGAGGAGGAGCTCGCGGAGAGGGCGATCTGCAAGGTCAGCGGCATTATCGGTTGGTTTGGCGGCATGATTGGCGGAAACGATGTGTGCGGCGATGATTACGACGAGGGCGGGCCGCAGCCTTCTTAAGGATCACCTGGTCGTCGGTTGATGTGTGTCGTTGACTGACGCCCCGTGGGCCCGCGTCGAGCGGTTGCTCGGCGAGGTGATCCGAAGGAAACGGCCTAGCGCCGAGGCGGGTGGCGGTCCAGCCCCTGACCTGTGGTGACCAAACTTCGGTGACACAAACTCGCGTCCGTCAAGTTCGGTGACTTCGGACGGTGGCGACTTCCGGACACACCTCGGTGATCCAATCAGGGCAGCGCGTTCGTCCTGCCATGCTTCGCCGTGGGCAGTGGCACCAGCCGAAGCAACGACCAGAGAGACAGTCATGACTGAGAGCACGCCGACCCCCGAGGACCACCTCGTAATCATCGAGCCGACGCCGGTCGCGGAGGACGACAAGGCCACACTGCACTTGGAAGAGCAAGACGGGCAGTTCACCCTGAAGGCTGTGGGCGGCTCCGGCATCCCGGTGAGGATCCCGGTCCTGGACGAACAGGGCAACGTGATCGCTGTCTACAATCCCGTGGTGCCTACGGTTGAAGGCAAGATGGCAATCATTGATGTCTCCGGTGAGGACGGGGGTCGCAACCAGACGGACATCCTCAACGAAGCCTCGCAGTTCACGAGCGTCAGAGACTTCGGCGGGCTGACGGAAACACCCCACTACTTCACTCACTAAATGAGAGGGCGCCGGAATGCGCCAGCAGGAAGCCGACGCGCCGCACGGCTGTCGCCCACTTCCCTTCCCAGTTCCCAGGACACGTCGGTGACGGTCTTGTCGGGCGTCAGCTCGCCGCAACGGCCCCTGACCCCAAGCCTGTCGATCAAACTTGGATGACACACGCTCAAGGTTCGCTGGCACAGAACATCCTCTTCCCGAGGCCTCCTCATCACGAAAGTCCAGGCCTAACCCGGCTCGGCGGTGTCCGGCGTAACCCTGCCGCGTTGGGCATGGCATGGAGATGGAGCAGCTGCCGTTCGGGATGCGAACCCCGGTCGCGGTGACGTACGTCCGGTGCGCGCAGTGCGGAGTCCTTGGTGAGATCGTCCTTGAGGGCGGGCGGCTGGACCTGGCGATGGCCCGCGCCAGCGCTCACGTGCGCGAGGTGCATCCGGGCGTGAACGTCCCTGAGACGCTCCGGCTCGTGCCCGACGTCGCCTTTCCACCGGTCGGCTGCTCCGACGTCGCCGAGTGGGTCGCCCAGTACAACGCCCGGAACCACGGCACCCAGACACAGACCCTGGCCACTTAGGCCAGGTAAGGCGTTCAGTCATACGTCTGGCGTCCTCGCCGGGCCGTGTGCGTGGGTGCGGGTCACGCTGGGCGCTGGCGTCGAGGATGAGGGAGGCCTGGGGGATGGTGTTGCGTCCGCCGGTTGAGCCGATGTTGGCGCAGGCCGCCGAGGTGATGCCGCCGGTGCGTCCGCTCGGTTCGGGGGTGGCGTATGAGCAGAAGTTCGACGGGTACCGGGCGCTGGTGTTCACCCCGGCCGGGCCGGGTGGGCGGGTGCTGCTCCAGACCCGCCGCGGCGCTCTGGTCCAGGGCGCGTTCCCCGATCTCGTCGCGGCTGCCGGGGCGCAGTTGCCGCACGGCCTGGTCCTGGATGGGGAACTGCTGGTGTGGGACAGCGTGGCCGGCGCCCTGTCGTTCGAGGGGTTGCAGCGCCGCGCTGCCGCCCGCGCCCGCAGCGCTCCCGCGCTGGCCGCGAAGCTGCCGGCCTTTTTCGTGGCGTTCGACGTCTTGCAGACCGACGGCCGCGAGCTGCTGCACCTGCCCTACGTCGAGCGCCGCGCCCGCCTTCAAGCCCTGTTCACCGACCACGCCCTGACGGCCCCATGGACCCTGTGTCCGATGACCACGGACCCAGTCCAGGCCCGGGAGTGGCTGGAGTCCTGGACCGATGTATCCGGCGTAGAGGGCATCCTCTGCAAACCCCAGACCAGCCGCTACCTGCCGGGCCACAGGGGGGCCTGGACCAAGGTCAGACGCCGGGACACCACTGAGGCGATCATCGGCGCCATCACCCGCCCGCAGCTCCTCGTCCTCGGCCGCCACGACCCAAACGGCCGACTGCGCACGGTCGGCCGCACCGTCCCGGTGCGCACGGAGGCGGCCCGCCTGGTCGCGGAGCACCTGACGGCCGCCGACCCGGGGCACCCCTGGGAGGGCGTCACGTTCGCCGCGACCTGGGGGAGCCGTGACGTCCTGGAGGTGCGCCTGGTCCGCCCCGACTTGGTGGCAGAGATCAGCGCCGACCGCTCGATCGACCGGGGCGGCGTCTGGCGCCACCCGATGCGCTTCAAACGGCTGCGCCTGGACGTGGGTGTTGAGGATGTCCCGGTGTTCGGGCAGGGCCCGGCCGCCGCAGCCTGCTGACCGGATTCCGGCGCGGCCCGTAGGGGGCCTACGCTGCGCGCAGCTCGCGAGCAACGTCACGGCGCCAACCTGCGCCAGCGGGGCGTGCCGCCCACCGTGCCGCACAGATGCTCCCATCCGGTCCAGGCGGCCCCCGGCGTGCCCCTCGGCCCTGTTCTCGTATAGCTGCCGCCAGGTGGCGAGTAGCGCTGACACTTCGATCCCTGCCAGAAGATCCCGTTACCGGAGCGCCTCATTCGAGTTGGGCTGTGCGGATTTGTTTCAGCTACAACAAGGACGGATCGCATGAAGAAGCAGATGTGGATCGCGGCAGGTCTCACTGCGGTGGCCGTGGCCAGCGGTATCGAAGTCGCCGCGTACGGCGCACCGCAGGAGCCCGGTGCGGGGTTCCCCGCAGGCCACTTCAAGATTAAGAACGAGAAGACCGGCGAATGCGTCCAGGGATTCCTCGGACATGCGTCTGACACCCTCGGGGATGGCAGCAAGAACCCGGAGGCCGGACGGAACGTCCAGGGCGCCGGACTCCAGCCGTGTGCAGACACCAAGGACCAGGTGTGGAAGTACGACGCCACCCGCAAGCAGCTGGAAAACCTCGGTGTGGACGGCGGCCGCTGCCTCGCACTGAACCGCAACGTCAGCTTCGGCGGGCTGGGTGGCACCCTGAGCAGCAGTGAGCAGGCTGGCGAGAAGCCCGGATGGAATCTGTCGTTCGGCTGGTGCGGTGAGGCGCCCAGCGGGACCCTGAGGTCGTTTAAGTTCCAGACCGACAAGGGCCTGATCTGGTCGCCGGTCGGGGACCAGATCAACGAGGGCCTGATCTTGGAGCCCGGCGAGAAGGCGCCCCCGAACAACGCCTACCTGACGGCAGCCGAAGGAGGCAGGGTCACCGGAATGCCCCAGGGTCAGGCCGGACAGCAGTGGACCTTCCCCGCCATTCCGTAGGTCCGAAACGGAGCAGGGCGTCACTGAGGTCCCCCCCCGCTGTGTGAGCCTGCTGCGGCCGACTACCGCGCCGCAGCAGCTCTCTACCGCATTCTGGATCCCTGTTGGCTCATGGCCCACAGTCGACCACCAGCAGGCCGCAGCAGCCCCGTTCTAGCCGCTGTACGCCTTCCTGAGCGCCCCACAGGACCCCGCAGCCCCTCCTGTGAATGGGTGTGGTGGTGGCACTGGCTGGGCGTCAGCAAGGACGGGGGGCCGTCCCTGCTCATGCTGCGCAGCGGTGGTGATCGTGGCTGTCACGAGGTGACCGAACCGCTGCCGTCAGGCGCCGATCGCGAGGATGGCCGGCTGTCATGGGCGTGCCTGTTCAGACAGGGGCGGACCGCATCAGCGGACGCTAGCTCTCTGCCGCGTGCCACAACCACTTGACGAACTGAAGCGTTAGACCGGCATGAAGATCATTGCGCGGCGTATCGCCGTATCCGCTGTCCTGACCGGTGCCGTACTCGGGACGTTGGCTTTGCCTGCTCAGGCCGACGGCATCGAGGCTGACACCGGGATCTCCGTGTCAGAGTCCGGCGGCAACGACGAGGTGTTCCCCACCGACATCTACGGCTCTGAGGACCCCGCAGAGTTCATCCAGGACTACTACGAGTACAAGAAGGGCTGCACCAACGACTGTCAGGCCGGCGTTATCCCGAGCCTGGTTCACAACCTGGGCTAGCGCGAACCCCTGAACCTCACCTCAGGCTGGCCACGGCCTGTCTAAGCCGGGCTATCCGGGTGCCCCCACGTCCTGGACGTCACGCTGGTCCGTCCGGACCTGGTGGCGGAGGTGAGCGCGGACAGGGCCGTTGACCAGGGTGTTTTCCGGCATGCGTTCCGGTTTCAGCGGATCCGTTTGGACGTGACGGTGGACGACGTCCCGCCCTTCGGCCAGGGGTTGGCCGCGGCGGCCGGCTGACCGCCCCGCCGCGCGCTGGCGAACCGGTTCCTCGGGGGCCGGCACCGATGGGTGCCGGCCCCGCTTCGTGTCCTCCGCAGGGGGTGAATCCGGGTCTCGCGTACGCGTAGGCGGCTTGTGCGGTGTGCTCCCAACTCGCCCCGGAATCAGGGCTATTGACAGCAAACGGGATCTTTCGGCATGTTTCCGGCGCGGCCCGATCGTCGGGCCGCCGATGTGCGATCGGAGTGCGATTGATGGCGCGTTCGGTACGTGAGAGCTACGACGAGAACCAGGCCGCGGGCCGGTTGCGGGTGCCGTTGGCGGCCTGGCGGTGGGCGAGCGTCCAAGGGCGCGTTCTCGCCAAAAGGGCGTGTGGATCTAGGTACTGCCGGACACACAGGGCATGCCGCCTGTCAGACCGTCACATGATCTGGTCCGATGTATCGGCGTCCCCAAAGTTGTGAGGAGCAACTTGAGCAGCATCAGGCCATTTCCGAGATGCGGCCGTGATCATTCCAGGGTTGCACGACAAGCTGACAGCCCCCGGGGAGCCGGCCCCCGAGGCGCGCGACACCAGCCTGGCCGATAACTCGAAAACTCGATGTGATCTGCGAGAACACGGTCACCTGATGGGTCCGCCCCGGTGGATGGTGCGGCTGCGCTACTGGAGGCGGGCGCGGCACGGGATAATCGGGGCATGGCTCCGCTGTCCCACTCGCTCTCCCCGTCGCCTGCCGCCGACGTCCTGCGCGCGCGGTACGCGGGCCGTCTGCCAGCCTCGCTCGATGACTTCGTCGGTCCCCCGAGCGGCCAGGTGGAGCTGCCGCTGCATGTGGCCTGGTCGGGCCTGCGTACGTACGACCTCGACCGGCCGCGCCAGCGCATGAGCCTGTACCGGACGGTGCTGGCCGAGGGGCAGCACGACGATCTCGTGCGCTTCCTGCACCGCGATCTGCTGGCCGCTCAGTGGCCCGTCCTGCGCACCCTGGTCAGCCGGCATGTCCGGCAGATCTGGGAAGACCGCTTCCCCACGCTCGCTTCCGCCGGCCGGACGTCCGCCGCCGCGTGAACCTCAGCGCTCTGCACCGCCGGCTCCTCGCCGATGTCCTGGCCATCGGCAGCCACCCGCTCGTGATCACCGGCGGCTACGCCGTCCAGGCCCACGGCCCCGTCTAGATGACCGGCGGACGCCCAACCGTGCCAGGCGCACCACCCTGGTCCACCGCATCGGCTTGCGCCGGCCGCAGGGCGTCCGTACCTCCTCGGTGAAGCCGGCCGCCCACGCCTTCAGCCCGGCCAGCGGCGGCCTGCGCACCAGGGTGAGCACTACCCAGACGCCCAAGTACACCGGGACCAGCGGGGCGGGAAGGTGCCGCTTGGCTGACCGTCGCAGAATGTGTTTCGAGCGTTCTGGGACCTCCTTACCCACATCAATCGCACATTTCGTGTGATTGATGTCACTGTCTCAGGGTGGCCTCTTGATCGTTGTGCGATCGCTTCGTACATTCGCGGCTGCGACCCGGGGAAGGTTGCGTTCCGCGGGCCATGGGGGTAGCCCTCGTTGTGGGGGATTTGTGTTTTCCTGGCCTGTTATCGACAGGTGGCGGCTTCGTCATGGCATGAGCTCTGCGTTGGGCGCAGAGCTCATGCTCGGCGTTGCCTCTGCTCGTGTGCCCTCCGTTGCCGATGAGATTTGCGTCGTAACGGACGAGACGCAGAAGGGGTTCTGATAGCCCGTTCGGTTAGACCGTGCGTGCGGGCCAGTCCGTCGTGCCCTTCCGTTTCTGTGATCACGGCAGAGCGAGGATCGCGCTGCTCGTTGCGCAGGCGACGTGCCGGACGGTGCGATCGAGGCCATGCCGCCATCGCGGACGCCAGCTTTTCCGGACGACGCAGTGACGTCACTGCGGTTTCTGTTCCTTACGAAATTTAGATTGTGAGTACGTGTGAATAGACGTAGGCACCGTGGAGGCGCGGTGCGGGGGAGGGCGGCAAGCGCAGTGGTTGTGCTTGCTGTTGGGGCGTTGTTCAGCTCGGTGCTCCCGGCTGCCTGGTCTGCCACTGCGGCGGACCAGGCGGTCGAGGCACGGGAGGCGACGTCAGGCAAGCCCGCTGACGATGCGGCGCGGGGCAAGGCGTTCTGGCAGGACGATGACCTGCCGGTGAAGTCGGCGGAGCAGAAGGCTTCCGAGCAGGCTGTGGCCAAGGGGCAGCGGGTCGAGGTCGAGTCGCTGACGAACGACACCAATCAGGTCTTTGCGAACAGCGACGGGACGTTCACGGTCGAGTCCTCGCCTGTGCCCGAACGCGTCCGCAAGGACGGGAGATGGATGCCGATCGATACCTCGCTCGTCGCTCGGGCGGACGGCCGGCTGGTTCCCAGGGCAGCTCAGGACGTGGTTCTCTCCGGCGGTGGCGCCGCGCCGCTGGCCACCATCACACGCGATGGCAAGACATACGAGCTCGGATCGCCGTGGAAGCTGCCCTCGCCGAAGGTGTCGGGCTCGATGGCTGTCTACGAGTCGGTGCGTCCCGATGTGGACCTGGTGGTGCAGGTTCGCCCTGACGGTTTCACCCAGAACCTCGTGGTGCACTCGCGCAAGGCCGCCACGGACCCAGCCCTCGCGGCGATTCGCTTCCCCGTCCGGACGACCGGCCTGTCCGTCCAAACGTCGGACAGTGGCAGTGTTTCCCTGCTCGATGCGGGTGGACATGCGGTCTTCTCGAGCAGCGCCGCACTGATGTGGGACTCTGCTGCCGCCCCCGCGGCAGCGCCTGCTGCTGCGACTGCCCCGCGCAGCGTTCAGCATGCTGCCTTCACGGCTACGAACGAGCCGTCCGGCGCGGAGGACGCTGTGCTTCCGGAGCCCGGAGCACGCACAGCGGTCGCCGGCGTTTCCATGACAGAGGGCGCGCTGTCACTCACCCCTGACCGTGCCTTCTTGTCGGCTGCCGACACCGCCTACCCGATCGTGATCGACCCGCCGGCGGTCAGTGCCACACTGACCGGGTGGACGACGATCTGGTCCAGTTCGCAGGGCACGTCCTTCTGGAAGACGTCCCACGCCCTGGGCGTCGGATACGACGCCTACGTGGACAACAAGCAGGCGAAGTCGCTGTTCCAGTTCGACACCCGACGGGTCGCGGGCAAGACGATCGTCCATGCGACGTTCTCCGCGTACGAGATTTGGTCGGCCAACTGCAGCAAGAGAGACGTCAACCTCTACCGCACCAACCCGATCTCCGGCTCCACCACGTGGAACAACCCGCCGACCGGCTGGTCCTACATCACCAAGGTCTCAGCGGCGAAGGGGCACTCCTCGAGCTGCCCCGATGGTGATGTGGAGTTCGATGCCACAGCAGCCGTCGCGTACACGGCCAAGGCGAAGTCGACCACGACCACGCTCGGTCTGACGGCGAGCAGCACGGACCCGATCGCGTGGAAGCAGTTCCTGTCACCAGCGGACGACCGGGCGACGACGGACCGCAAGCCGAGGCTGTCCATCACGTATGTCTCTCCCCCGACGAACGCTCCTTCCTCGGTGAAGCTGTCGGAGCCGAACGTGGCATGCTCAGCGTCCACGTCACCGGCACTGATCCGCGACACGACACTGCGCATGACGGCCACCCCCACTTCGGTAGACGGGGCGAGTGCAGTCCTGCGTCCGAACTTCGAGCTGTATGCGGGCTCCAGTACCACTGCGACCAACCTGAGCCCGGATACCTGGACGGCCAGCGGTACCGCGGGCTCACAGCCGACTCCGACGCTGACGAGCGGTACGACGTACAAGTTCCGGGCGCGAACCCAGTACCGGTACAGCTGGGCCGGCACGACGAGCTACCTGTACGGCCCGTGGTCCAGTTACTGCTACTTCAAGGTCGATGTCACCGCCCCGCCCAAGCCCAAGGTGACCTCCGCGGAGTATCCGCAGTGCGCCGGGACGACCTGCACGAGCTCGCCGGAGACGGGAAGTGTGGGGCAGACCGGCCTCTTCAAGATTGCCGCGGGAGCCAGTGACGTGCGGAGGTACGACGTCTGGCTCAACGGCACCCTGCTGGAGAGCGAGAGGTTCACCGCCAACACCTCGAGCTACGAGATCAAGGTCACCCCGACCAAGCGCCTGACGAACGTCTTGCGTGTCCAGACGGTCGACCTCGCCGGAAATGTCAGCGAGAGCGTGGACTATCTGTTCAAGGTTGCCCGGCCTTCCAGCCCTCGGGCTGTGTGGAAGCTGGACGGCTCGGGCAGCAACGCTGCCGGCTCCAGCCACGCTGTGACTCTCGCTGGTGGTGCAGCCTGGACATCTCCTGCCCGTTTGGGGGGCGGCCTGCGTCTGAACGGCACCACCGCCTATGCGGCCACGTCCGCGCCCGTCGTGGACACCACCAACAGTTTCTCGGTCTCGGCCTGGGCGAGGCTCGGCAGCCGCGACAAGCTCAGCACGGTGGTCAATCAAAACGGTGCGAAGGTCGGCGCCTTCCAGGTGTACTACTCCAGCACCTACGACCGGTGGGGGTTCAACCGCTGGAGCGAGGACGGCACGAGCATCGTGAACGCCCTCTCTCAGCGCCCCGGAGTTGTCGGAGCGTGGACGCACCTGCTCGCGGTGTACGACCGTGACGCGGAGCAGCTGCGGCTGTATGTCAACGGCCGGCTCGAGGCGACCAAGGCCTATACGACACCGTGGGCGGGAACGGGCCCGTTCGAGATCGGACGGATGAAGGGCACCGACGGAACTCCTGGCAGCTACTTCAAGGGCGACCTCGACCACGTCCAGGCGTGGAACCGCGTGGTGTTCCCCGATGACCTGTGGGCGCAGGCCAACATGGAGAATCCCGACACGGGCAATCCCCAGGCGGCGCTGCTGGCCCACTGGACCATGGACAACGCCTCCGGCAGCACCGCGGCGGATGAGTCCGGCCGGGGCAACCCCCTTCAGCTCGAATCGGGCG
This sequence comes from Streptomyces sp. NPDC051211, assembly GCF_040689505.1. Taxonomy (NCBI): domain Bacteria; kingdom Bacillati; phylum Actinomycetota; class Actinomycetes; order Kitasatosporales; family Streptomycetaceae; genus Streptomyces; species Streptomyces sp. NPDC051211. Next base: position 20,142 of record NZ_JBFBAV010000059.1, on the reverse strand, counting down.
CGGCCTTCGGCGCGGCGGACGACCCGGCCCACGGCAAGGTGCTGAATCTGCCGACCGACAAGGACGGATTCGCCACCACCACTGTGCCCCTGGATGACTCCGGAAGCTTCACCGTGGCAGGCTGGGCCTACCTGGATGCTGCCGACCTGGAGGAGACCACAAGGGCTCGCGCGCCCACCGTCTTCTCGCATCCCGGGTCCCAGCGAAACGCCTTCCGCCTCTGGTACCGCCAGGAGATCGGTGAATCGGTCGGTGACTGGAACTTCGGTGTCTACGAAACCGATGTCCTGGACGGCCCGGCAGCGACCGTTGCCTCGGAACAGGTGAACCCGCCGGGCAACTGGATCCACGTGGTCGGCGTGTACGACTCGGTCAACCAGTCCGCCAAGCTCTACCTCGCCGGTGTGCGAGAGGGCGACGAAAACGGTGTCTTCGTCGACAGCGTCTTCCAGTCCGACCAGCCGCTCATGATCGGCCAGGCCCGCCGACACGACACCGGAACACTGGGCAACCGACTGTACGGGCAGCTCGATGACATGCGCGTCTACGCCGGCGTGCTCTCCGAGGCGGAGATCACCCTGCTCGCGACCGTCGACGAGCCGCCGGTCGACATCGGCTGACGACCCGACACGCACACCCTTTTCCTCTTCACACCGTTCCAGCCACGCGCGGTGGTGGGCCGGGCACATGCCCGCCCCACCACCGCCGCCAAGAATGCGAGAAACGTTCCTTTGACCGGTACACGACGCGTGCCGTCGTGGTCATGGAGGAAGGCCAGCCGCCGCCGCATAGCGGCAGTCGCCCTCCCTGTGACCACGGCCATCGTCACCACGTTGCTGACCGCAGCCCCAGCGCAAACCTATGAACGCGACCACAGCGCCCTACAGAAGCCCGACATCGGCAAGGCGGGACTGTTCAAGGCCAAGAACGCGACGCCCCCCGACCCCACACAGGAGGCCGCCGCCCGCACGCATGCGCGAGCGGCACGAAAGACCGAATGGCCGACGCCCGGTGTCGTGAGCGCCACCGTCCCCGCCCAGCCGAACACCGAGGCCAAGGCCGGCAGCCTGCCCGTCACCCTCGGACAGTCCTTGCCAGCCAAGACCGGTCAGGCCGCCAGCGCCCGGAGCAGCCTGACCGCCCGCACGACCGACCCTGCGCCTGCCAAGGCCGAGGTGCGGGTTCTCGACCGCGCCACGACATCCAAGCTCGGCATCGAAGGCGTTGTCCTCACCGTGCGCAGGGCGGACGGCAAGACGGACCCGTCCGGGCTGTCCGTCGCGCTCGACTACAGCGGCTTCGCCCATGCCTACAGCGGCAACTGGGCCTCCCGCTTGCGCATGGTGGAACTGCCGGCCTGTGCCCTCACCACCCCGGAGAAGGCAGAGTGCCGCACCACCACGCCCCTGCCGTCTGAGAACGACGCAGCCGAACAGACCGTCACCGCCCAGGTGACCACGCCCAAGCAAGCCGCACCAGCACCCGGTGCCAGCGCCAGCGCCTTCATGGTCCTCGCGGCCTCCGCCGGCACGTCCTCGGACCAGGGCACCTACGAAGCCACCCCGCTGTCGGCATCGGCGACCTGGTCAGGCGGCGGCTCGAACGGCGACTTCACATGGTCGTATCCCATGGACGTCGTGCCGCCCGCTGCCGGGCCCACCCCGTCTGTGGCGATCGGCTACTCGGCGCAGAGCGTCGACGGCCGGACCTCCTCCACCAGCGCCCAGCCGTCCTGGGTCGGTGAGGGCTTCGACCTGCCGACCTCGTACATCGAGCGTTCCTACGGATCGTGTGACGACGACGGACAGGACAAGAAGTCCGACCAGTGCTGGAAGGAGGACAACGCCTCCATCGTCTTGAACGGCAAGTCCAGCACCCTGATCCAACTCGACAAGGCCAAGGGCACCTGGCGCCTCCAGGGCGACGACGGCGAACGCGTCGTGCGCACCACCGGCGCGGCCAACGGCGACGACGACGGCGAACACTGGACGGTCACCACCACCGACGGCACTCAGTACGTCTTCGGCAAGAACCGCCTCCCCGGATGGGCCACCGGCAAGCCCGAAACCAACTCGGTGTGGACCGCGCCCGTCTTCGGCGACGACTCAGGCGAGCCCGGCTACGACGCCGGCACCACCTTCTCGGCCCGCGCCAAGACCCAGGCCTGGCGCTGGAACCTCGACTACGTCGTCGACCCGCACGGCAACGCCATGACGTACTGGTACAGCAAGGAGCTGAACTCCTACGCCAAGGACGGCACCACGGGCAACGGCACGGAATACGTCCGCGGCGGCTACCTCAAGCGCATCGACTACGGCCAGCGCACCGACGCCATCTTCTCCACCACCCAGCCGGCCGCGGCACGCGTGAAGTTCACCGTCGCCGAACGCTGCATCCCGGTCAGCGGCGGGGAGACCTGCAGCTCGCTGACCGAGACCAACCGCAACGCCTGGCCGGACGTCCCCTACGACCAGATCTGCAAGAAGGACACCGTCTGCACCGACCAGCCGGCCCCGTCCTTCTTCTCCCGCAAGCGCCTCACCGGCGTCACCACCCAGGTCTACAAGGGCAGCGGTACCGGCGCTGACACCGACTATCGCGACGTCAACCACTGGGGGCTCCAGCAGTCCTTCCCGGACCCCGGTGACGGCTCGAACGCCGGCCTGTGGCTGAAGTCCATCCAGCACACCGGCAAGTCCGGAACGCCCATCACCCTGCCGGCCATCACTTTCTCCGGCATCCAGCTCCACAACCGCGTCGACAAGACCGGCGACGACGTCGCACCCTTCATCAAGTGGCGTGTACGGGCCATCACCTCCGAGACCGGCTCGGTCCTCACCGCCACCTACTCCGACCCCGAGTGCGTCGCCGACACCAACATTCCGTCCGCACTCGACAACAACACCAAGCGCTGCTACCCGGTCAAGTGGATCCCGCCGTCCAACCCGACGCCGGGGACCGACCCGCAGCCGCGTACCGACTGGTTCCACAAGTACGTCGTCACCCAGGTCACCGAGTCCGATCCGACCGGCGGCGCGCCGCTGAAGCAGACCGACTACACCTACACCGGCGGCGGCGCCTGGGCGTACGACGACCAGTCGCCCATCACCCCCGCCAAGTACCGCACCTGGGGCATCTGGCGCGGCTACGAGAAGGTCACCACCACCACCGGTGAGGCCGCAGGTACCCGCTCCAAGTCGACCAGCCTCTTCTATCGGGGCATGCACGGCGACAAGCAGCTCGACGGCACCACCCGCACCGAAACGCTCACCGACTCCAAGGGCACGGCGGTCAACGACGAGAAGCAGTACGCCGGGCAGGTGCGTGAGCAGATCACCTACAACGGCACTGCCGGCACCGAGATCTCCGGCACCATCATCACCCCATGGTCGCGGAACACCGCCACCGCCACCCACGCCTACGGCACCGTACGCGCCTACATGACGCGCACCGGGAAGGAGATCAAGCGCACCCCGATTCCCGACGGCGGCGAGATCACCTCGACGATCACGCACACCTACGACACCGACAGCGGCCAGCCGCTGACCGTGGAGACCGAGGGGGGTGGGGAGAAGGACTGCACGCGCACCGAGTACGCCAAGAACACCACCGACTGGCTGCTCACCTCCATCAAACGCGTGGAGAAGGTCTCGGTCGGCTGCGATGTGACGCCGAACCGCACCGGAGACCCCAACACCACGCATGTGATCTCCGACGTCCGGGCGTCCTACGACGGACAGGCATGGGGGACCGCGCCCTCCAAGGGTGACGTCACCGCGCAGCAGCGCGTCACCGGATACAGCGGTGCCACTGCCCAGCTGCAGACTGCGGCCACGGCAAAGTACGACGACCTCGGCCGTCTTACCGACCAGTGGAACACCGACGGAACCCGCACAAACCACATCGAGTACACGCCGGCCACCGGCGGCCCGCTGACCGGCAAGAAGGAGGTAAACGCCCTCGGGCACACGGTGACCACGGAGATCGCACCCGACTGGGGCTCCAACACCGTCAGCATCGACCCGAACGGAAAGCGCACCGAGAGCGCCTATGACGCACTCGGCCGTCTGACCGACGTCTGGCTCGCCGACCGCGACCGCGCCGCAGAACACACTCCCAACCGCAAGTTCGAATACCAGATCAACCGCTCGGACGCCTCCTGGGTGGCCACCAAGTCGCTCAACAACGACGGCACCACCTACCAGACCGAGTACGCCATCTACGACGCGCTGCTCCGGCCGCGTCAGATCCAGACGCCCGCTGCGGTGGGCGGAGGACGTGTCATCGCGGAGACCAAGTACGACGGCCGCGGCCTCGAGGCCGAGTCCTCGGCGGACTACATCGACGCGACCGCCCCGTCCGGTCAACTCGCCACACTGCTGACCGCCTCTCCCGCCGGTACCCGGAAGGTCTACGACGGCGCGGGCCGACCCACGGCCGAGATCATCCTGGCCCGTGGAAAGGAGCACTCCCGCACCACAACGACGTACGAGGGCAACGCAACCACGGTCGAACCGCCGACCGGTGCGTCCGCCGTGCGTGAAGAAGTGGACAGCCGGGGCCGACTCGCCGAGAAGCGGGAATACGACGGCAACAAGGCCACGGGTACCTACACCCGTCTCAGCCACTCCTACGGCCGTGCCGACCAGCTGACCAAGGTGCAGGACAACGACGGCAACACCTGGGAGTACAGCTACGACTTCCTGGGCCGCCCGACGAGCTCCACTGACCCCGACGCCGGAAAATCCAACAAGGAGTACAACCAGCTCGACCAGGTCAGCGTCACCAAGGACGGCAACGGCAACATCCTCAGCCACACCTACGACGTGCTGGGGCGCCCGACCGGCCGGCTCTCAGGCCGTATCCCGGTCGTCAGCGGTACGCCGACGATCGACGAGACGAAGTACCTGGCCCGCTGGTCGTACGACACCATCGCTCTTGGACAGACGACCTCCTCGATCCGCTACGAGGGCGGCAAGAGCGGCAAGGTCTACGCGATCACCAACGCTGCATACGACCCTCTCTACCGCGTGCTGAAGGAGCAATACACCATCAGCACCAGCGAGGGACTGGTGGCAGGCACAGGCACCTACACCATCACCAACGCCTACAACCTGGACGGAACCCCGCAGAAGCGGATCATCCCGGCCATGGGCGGTATCGCGCAGGAGGTACTCACCTACGGGTACAACAGCCAGCGCCTGCCCAACACGCTGCAAGGCCTGACCGGCATCGTCCGCAGCACGGACTACCTGCCCGCCGGCGAGCGCATCCGCCTCACCCTGGGTGTCTCCTCGTCCGCCAAGTGGACGGAGATCAACACCTCCTACGAAGACGGCACCAAGCGGCTGGCGAGGCAGACCGTGGCGTCCGAGTCCAACAGCTCCACGGACTCGGACACGTACTACCGCTACGATCCGGCCGGCAACCCGGTGGAGATCGACGACCGCTCAACCACCGCCGGTGACAAGCAGTGCTTCACCTACGACGGCCACCGGCGTCTGAAGAGTGCATGGACGGCCAAGACCGACTGCGCCACCACACCGACCACGACCGGCGTCGGAGGCCTCGCACCGTACTGGAAGTCGTACACCTACGACAGCGCCGGCAACCGCAAGACCGTGACCGACCACCTCGCCACAGGCGGCCCGGCAACCACGGCCTACACCTACGACCAGCGCACCGCCGAGGACAACCTCCGGCCGCACCTGCTGGCCTCCACCAAGACCAGCCCCGCGAACCCCGCGGCCCCGGCCACGAACTACACCTACGACGCCTCCGGCAACACCACCAAGCGAACCATCGGGGCTAAGACACAAACCCTCGAATGGGGAGCGGAGAACAACCTCAGCAAGGTGACCGAGGCCGACAGCTCCCAGACGTCGTTCCTCAACGACGCCAACGGCAACCGGTTCATCCGACGCGACGCCACAGGCACCACGCTCTATCTCGGCGAGACCGAGCTGCGCCACAACAAGGCGACCGGCAAGGTCGAGGCGACGCGCTACTACGCCCACGGCGGCCAAGTCGTCGCCGTGCGGACGCCCCAGTCGCTGACCTGGATGAGCGCCGATCACAACGGCACAGCAAGCGTCCAGATCGACGCGTCAACCCAGACGGTCACCCGGCGGCACATGCAGCCCTTCGGTGAGAAGCGAGGCACTGGACCCAGCAAGTGGACAGGCGACAAGGGCTTCGTGGGCGGAACCCAAGACCCCACAGGTCTTACCCACCTTGGCGCACGTGAGTACGACTCAACGACCGGCCGCTTCATCAGCGCCGACCCGATCGCGGACCTGAAGGACCCGCAACAGATCAACGGGTACGCCTACAGCAACAACAACCCGGTCACCTTCACCGACCCCGACGGCAAGTGGCTCTACTCGGCACTGATCCGGCTCATCACCCCCGTCGTCCGGTACGTCGTCGCCACCATTCACACGGTGCAGCGACAGCAGGCCGGCCATCGTGCATCCCGCACCAGCTCGCGATCAGGTTTCTCCGCTTCCGGAAGCGCAAGCTACGCCAGTGCATCGGGCGGCGACAACTGCCCCGCCATTCAGCGCAACTACGGACTCTGCAGCAACAGCGAACCTGAAAACCCCAAGTCGCTCGGACAGTCATCCAAGGACGTAGCCGGAGGACTCGGCGACTTTCTCGCCGGCAGCCTGGACACACTTGAATATATGACGGAGCCGTGGTGCTGGTTCGGGGCAGACTGCGGCATACAAGAGAAATACCGCGAAAAGGCGAAGGACGCTGGCGTAGAAGTAGGCTCCAAGGAGTATCAGGACACGGCAGAGGTCGCGGAAACGGCTTCCTTCCTGACGGGCGGACTTGCCTTTCTGAAGCAAATCGTGAAGAAGGCAATGAAGGGCGGCACCAAAGCGCCGGAGCCTCCCCCTGTCACGATGATCGACGGCTGGCTGCCTGATACAGTGCTCCAAAAGGTGCCCGAAGGATTCGGCTCCATGAAACCGACCAAAAAGGGAGTCGGCTATCGCTTCCCGGGACCGAAGCAGGACGGGATCCGGATTGATAAGGGAAATCCCAACAACTCCCAGCTGTTTCAGCAGGTCGATCATGTGGTCATCAATTCCGGAGGAAATGTCATCGGACGCGACGGAAAGCCGATCAAGGGCGCCCTCAAGGATAATGCCTACATGGGCCACATCCCGCTGGAGGACTGGTTGAAGTGGAAGAACTGGAACAGCCCGCAGTGAGCTACGACGGAGTTGAGTTCCCCAACGCACGTCTGCAAGTGGTGGCGATGCTGCAGTCCCTGGCCAGTCCTGAGCACCAACAGCGTGTGTGGCTGGCAGGAGCTCCCGAGCCGGGGGGCGCCGTCGATGACCTGACCATGGTGGTCAACGTCCTGTACGACGACACCCGCGCCCTGGAAGACCCGGAGGCAGTCGTCGGAGAGGTGCTCCGGAACGAGAACGAGGCACGGGTGCTGCGCGAGCTCGCGGACCTGCTCGACGTCTTGATCGACGAACTGGGTGAAGCGCCTGACTCGGCCTACCTCGCCTCGCGACGTTGGCCGGCAGTCGTGGAAGCGGCCAGAAAGGCGCTGAGAAGTATGGCGTGACGAGACATATCGCCACGTAAGCCCCGGGCCAAGCGAAATAGGCGGCTTCCTCCCGATGAGCTGGTTGCTGCTGGCGAAGTAGTGGCTGCGTGACGGCCGCGGCCTGCACGATTCCCGTTGGGGCGTGCAGGCCGCCGTTCGCTGTTCTCAGGGTGGTGTACCGCGGCTGCGTCGCTCGTGGCTCACTCGTACTCTGGGCCCCCAGATGACACGCCTGCTGCCCCTGATTGAGCGAAGTACAAAGAAGCCACCGGCCGTGTTGAGGTACAGACGCGGAGGCAACCCCATGTGCCAGAGCTGTGAGGACTTGAGGCTCGCCGCCTGAGAGCCCGCCTTTGACGAACCCCAGCGCGGGCCGTCACCACACCCGGTGGCGGCCCGCGCTGCTGCGTTCCCGGGGGCCGGGAGAGGTGGTCCGGTTCGCAACCGGTGTCACATTCGCGTGTGACGCCGGTCGCCTGTCGCACATTCTGACCTGCGCCGGGACCGGCCGCTCCCCCGGGGCTTTGTGTGGGTGACACGGGTGTGTGACGGCCGGTGCGCGGGGCCCGTGCGCAGTCGCGCGCTCGTACGACGCGGGGTCCTGCCGCGCCTTCTTCTGGAAGGGGTTGACGGGCTCGCAGCCGAGTGGTTGCTGGTGGCAGTCATGGTTCGCCCTGTCACAGCCGTGTTTCGCTCTTACCGGTGTCGTGATCACGCAGTTTCGATCTCTTGTGATCAGCCGTTTATCTTCTGCCTCCCGGATTCGTCACTGGGTGACGGCGCGTTCGGCGTCGCGACCATCGATGAGATCGGGAGCCCCTGCATGACATCGTCCTGGGAGTGGGTTGGGCTGGTCCCGGCCGCTTTGAGCGCGGTCCACGCGCTAGGCGCCGTATGGCGCCGGTCCTGGGCCGTGGGTTCGCGCGGGCGCCTCGCCCGTACCGCGCCGCCCGAGGACGCGGTGTCCACGGCCGGGTCGCCGGGCTGCGCCGCGTGCGACGGTACCGACCCGTGGGCCGTGCGCGTTGATGTCCTGAGCGGGTACGCGGTGGTGACGGTCACTTCTTCCGCCGTGCCGGCCGTGTCACCAGCGCGCGGCGGGGAGCCCGGTCTGTGGTAGCGGACGGTGACTCCGGCGAAGCGGGACTGCGCCTGGAGGGAGGGGTCGGGCAGCGGCTGCTGGACTGCTACCCGGCCTACATGAAGCAGGCCGTGCGCCATCTGTGCAAGTGCTTCCCCGGCATGTCGGTGGAGCAGTGCAAGGACGTCGCACAGGAAGCGTTCATCACCACGACGAAGAAGTGCCTGGAGCGCAGAGCCGTACCGGGCCGCAATGTCATGGGCTACCTGCTGGTCGCCGCCCGCAATCTGGCCGTTGACAAGTTCCGGGCCGACCGGCTTGCCCTGGTCGGCGAGGAGGAGCTGGACCGGCTGCGCACCCGGCGCGCGCTGAGGCGGGCGGACGAGTTGTATGCGCTGAAAGAGGTCGTGGTTCCCGCGATTCAGGAGCTGGACGACACCCAGTACCGGAAGGTGGTGGAGCTGCAGAGTAGCGGGGCGGCGGACAAGGAGATCGCGGCCGTACTGGGGAAATCGCTGGTCCAGGTTCGGGTGCAGCGCAGCAAGGCGATCCGGGAGCTGCGCCGCAAGCTCCATGGGCATATTCGCCTCGGGCTGCGGGGACAACTGCGGCACGGGGACAGCGGCGCGGGGAAGAGGACATCAGGTGAGTGATGAGAGCAGGTACCAGGGATACTGCGGCCAGGGCCCGGCGCCGGAAGTCCCAGCCGGGCTCACCGCTCTGCTGTCCGAGCTGAGCGGGCCTCCGGACTTCTGGGACCGGCCCGACGGAGACTGGGGCCAGCCGACGGACGGCTGCCCCCAGACACAGAGCGAGGAGAGGTCGCACGCCAACTCCTGCTACCGGCTGCTGTCGAAAGCCCTGCGACGGGACGAGCTCGAGGCAGCGGCGAACTGGCTGGGCGACGCCGTCGAGCACGAACACCCCGGCGCGGTTTTCCGCCTCGCGGTCGTCATTCACCGCGAATACGGCAAGGACGGACGCGAAGACGTCCACTTCCTGGTTGCCGAGGCCGCCCGCCTGGGCCACGGCGACGCACAACTCCTTCTCGCCCAGGTCACCGGGCAGAACAGCGAAGGAGACGTGGCCTTTGCCATGGTCCAGGACCCGGAGTTCATCGACGAGATCCGAGCCGCGCTGGGCATCGCCCCCACCGCGGACTCCGCGACCTCCGGCACGTTCGCCAACAGCGACGCCCCTCACGATGCTGACCTGCCGGCGCTGCAGCCGCTGCTGCCGATGCGCGGCACCCGGCCCGGCCAGACCAGGCCGACCGAGCCGCCTGCCTCAGCCGACACCACAGAACAGACACCGCCCACCTGGCCCGTCACCGACACCTCCCCAGGGCGCAGCGCGCTGTGGTCGGCATTCCCGCTGCGCGCCCCACAGCTGTCGGTCGCCGCACGGCAGGTACCGGGCCGAGGGCCCGCCCCCGGCCAGTGGCGTTCCGTCGAGCGGGCCCTGAGGATCCTGCACACCCTCAACGGCTCCACCGTGGCACTCAGCCCGGCGGAACTCGTCAAGGCCACCAGCCTGCCCAAGGCCGTACTGGAACAGCTTCTCGGCTGGCTCTACCGCCGGCGCCTGGCCGCCCGTCTCGCCGACGGCGGCTACACACCCGGCCCCGCACTCCTGGAGCTGTCCGTACGCGAAGGCGGACGCTCGGAACACGCAATGCAGCAGACCCTGGCGGCCCTGCGTGACGCCGTCGGCGCCGCCGTGTACGTCAGCGGCTACATCGACGGTGAAGTCTCCATCTCCCGATTCTCCGATGGCCCAGACGCCCCGCGTGTCTACGAGTGGGTCGACTTCAGCGCCTCCGCTCATGCCAGCGCCGTTGGAAAGAGCCTTCTCGCCCAGCTGTCCTACGAGCAGCGCATGGACCACCTGTCCCGACACCGGGCGGCCAGACTGACCTCACGCACCATCACCGACCACCGGACTCTCTTCCACGACCTCGACGGACGAGGGCCCCGCGCTCCCCAGTTCGACCGGCAGGAGTACTCCACCCGCGAGGTGTGCGTCGCGGTCCCCCTCCCTCTCTACCTCGGCAACGGCCAGGCCGAATGCCTCGCCCTCTCCCTCCCCGTGGACCAGCAGCACCGCCTTCAGGAAGCAGCCGAGATCCTCACCACCAAGTCCACCACCGTCCTGCTGTCACTGCTCCTCGCGGGGGATCCGCCCGTCGAGCCGAGCGCCCAGCCGGAGACCGGAATCGTCGTCGTGCCCCCCAGCACCCTCCTGGAACCCCAGACGCCGACCGTCACCCGGCGCACACGCCGCAGCGGCCTGCACCTTCCCGATTTGGCCAAGGCCAGGCAGGCCGACGCAAGAAAGGAGATCCTTTCAGAGGCCGGTACGCAACCAGATGAAGCGGTCACCGGCCTGCGGGTCGCTCCGAACGCCCCATCCGCCCCTGCCGAAGAAGCCTGGGTTGTCGCACCGATCTCTGAAGCCTACGCACAAGCCGGCTGACCGACAGACGTCCGTGATCTCAAAACCCACCATGAGCACACCGTGCCCACCGGAGTTTGGCCACGTGCCACCGAAGGCTGACTAACGGGAGCCCGTGACACCGACGTCTGAGCGCCCCGGCGTGTGTCGTGGTCACAGGCCATCCGTTGGGTGCTGGGCGACCGATTTCGAGCTGATGACGGACGGCCGGCGGGCCTGACCCGGCACATGGCGGAGGGCGACACCCGAACCTGGGTGTGCCCGCCGCGGTCTACCGGGTCAGGCCGGCCCGCCCGCCACCGCCTGCGCGGCCCGGATTCCTGCGGCGCCGGTTCGGCCTGGACCGGGCCGGACATGGCCAGCGGCTCAACAACTGCTCCGGCTCCCTCACACTGACCGCGCCCGGTGGGGTCAGGCAGCACGCTGTTCTTGGCGGTCCAACGGCTGCCGCGGCTACACCACATGCCAATAAACCGCACCTGCGGTTGGCCTCTCCCGCCACTGACGAGGTGGGGAGGCCGCGTGCTCGAGGGCGCGGACGGCCGGTCGCCAGGGGCGGGCGTGTTGAGGGCTTGGTGTTGATCAGGACTGGGCTGCGCCGGCAGGCGGTCCGGGCGGGCGCTGACCGGCTAGGTCGGCGTCATCACCGGTGACCTCGGCGTTGCGTCGTGGTGACAGTGGCTCATCTCCCTGCCTGTCGGGGTCCAGATCCATCCGCCGGCTTCGGGTGCGCGAGGTTCTTCGGCTCGTGAGCTGGCTGGGTTCGGTTTGATCCGGTCTCGCTGATTGGCTGGAGCTTTGGATCCCGTGATAGGACAGTCCGGTTTGTTGATCATCTTCGGTCGGGGGTTGCAGCGGTATGGCGGTTACGGTTCCGGACTGGGCTGACACCCTCCTCGATGTCATCGGTGTCGCGTGGCCGAATGTGGACGAGGACGCCTACCGCGACATGGCCGATGCCCTGCGGGAGTTCGCCGAGGACCTGGCCGATGATGGGCAGCTGGCCAACAATCATGTTCAGCGGCTGATTTCTGCCAGTGACGGCGAGTCGATCCAGGCGCTCGACAAGCACTGGGCCAAGGTAAAGGACAAGCATTTCAAGGACATTGCCGATGCGGCGCGGGTGATCGCGGGGGCGATGGATTCCGCCGCGGGAGCGGTCGAGGCGATGAAGCTGGCCGCGATCGTGCAGCTGGGCTACCTGGCTGCGGAGGCGGGTATCGCGATCGCTGCGATACCGATCACGGGCGGGTTGTCGGCGCTGCTCGGCGCGGGTGCGATGCGCTTGACGCAGGAGGCCGTCAAGCGGCTGATCAAGGAGTGTGTGGAGGAGGCTGTCGGCTACATCGTCGCCGCGATGGCCGAACCTGCCGTTGCCGCCTTGGAGGGCATCGCCGCCGACCTCGTCGTGCAGCTCGGTGCGGTGGCGATCGGCTTGCAGGACGGGGTCGACGTCGACCAGGCCAAGGACGCGGGCAAGGACGGGTTCAACGACGGCGTCCAGTCCGGAAAGGAGGCCTTGCATCTCGCCTCTGCGGGCGGCGGAAGCGGGACGGGGACGGGGACGGGGCTGACGGACCTGTTCATCGACCACGCCGAGCACCGGGACGCAGGCGGCAAGCTGCACGGCGTCAGTACCAATATCCACGGCAAGACGACCTCGAAGATCCACAAGGCAAAGTCGGCCCACAACCGGACCCGTGGCCGGGACTCCATCGCCCAGGCCATTGACACCGTCCCGGACAAGGCGGTCAGCGCCCTGACGAAAGCTACCCGAGCGATGGGGGATCACGTCGGCAAGACCCTACCCAAGGCCGTCAAGCAGATATCCGTCGGACACAAGAACACCGATGACGCGCTCCGCGACCGGTTCGCCCGCCTGCGCAAGGACCGCGGCGACGACGGCAGCGAAAGGGCCAAGGGCCCTGACGACAGCCGGCGCGGCAACCGGGGCAGTGACGGGGCACGGACCAGGCCAAACTCGCTGCGTGGCGCCCGGGACGACGCTCGCCGGCATTCCATACCGCTGAGTGGGAAACCTGCAAGAACGATCCGATCGACATCGCCACCGGCGAGATGACGCTGCCGCAGACCGATGTGTCGCTTCCGGGAACGCTGCCGCTGGTATTGCACCGAACTCATCTTTCCGAGTACCGGTACGGGCAGTGGTTCGGACGGAGCTGGGCCTCTACTCTGGACGAGCGGCTGGAGACCGACCCCCTCGCCGGCGGTCTCATCTGGGCCCGCGAGGACGGCTCCCTGCTCATCTATCCGCGCGTGCCGGGTGCCGGGTGCCGGGTGCCGGAGAGGAGCCGGTATTCCCCCTCGAGGGCCCTCGCCTGCCTCTCGTTCACAGCGGCGAGACCCACGCCTCGACGACGTTCACCGTCACCGACCCCGACACCGGTATGTCCCGCTGCTTCTCGGGCAGCCCGTACAACGCATCAACCGCGTACTGGCTCAGCGAGATCCGGGACCGGCACGGCAACGGCATCACCATCGCCCGCCGCACCGACGGAACCCCGGTCACCGTCAGCCATGACGGCGGCTACCAGATCAGGATCGGCAGCGACGGCGGACGCATCACCACGCTGACGCTGACCTCCCCGCAGGATCCGGTCACCCTGCTCTCCTACGGCTACGACGAGATCGGCGACCTGACGACGGTCACCAACTCCTCCGGGCTGCCGCTGTGCTTCACCTACGACGCCCACGGCCGGATCACCTCGTGGACCGACCGCAACGACTCAACCTTCACCTACGTCTACGACGCGGCCGGCCGCGTGGTGCAGACCGTCGGCCCCGAAGGCTTCCTCTCCTCGGTCTTCGCCTACGACACCGACGCCCGCATCACCCGCTACACCGACTCGGTCGGCGCCACGACAACCTTCCAGCTCAACGAGCGCCTTCAGGTCGTCGCCACCACCGACCCCATGGGCCACACCACCTGCACAGAGCTCGACGCCCACGACCGCATCATCTCCGTCACCGATGCCCTCGGCCAGACCACCCGCCTCGCCCACGACACCGCCGGACGGCCAGTGGAACTCATCCGGGCCGACGGCCGGCGCACCACGGTCACCTACAACGACCTGGGGCTGCCCGCCACGCTGACCGAGCCCGACGGTGCCATCTGGCACCACCACTACGACACGGCAGGCAACCGCATCGCGCTGACCGACCCGGCGGGCGCGACCACCCGCTACACCTACGACGGGCGCGGCGCCGTCACCTCCGTCACGGACGCGGTCGGGCTCACCGTGAACATCACCCGCAACACCGCGGGGCTGCCACTTTCCGTCATCGACGCCGCGGGCTCGACCACCCGGCACGACTACGACCCCTTCGGCCGCCTGGTCCAGGTCACCAACCCCCTGGGCGCCACCACCTCCTTCGCCTGGTCGACCGAAGGCCTTCTCACCTCCCGCACGACCCCCCAGGGCGCAACCGAGCGGTGGAGCTTCGACGGAGAAGGCAACTGCACCACCTACACCGACCCCCTCGGGCAGACCACCACGTTCGAGTACGGCCACTTCGACCTCCCCATCCTCCGCGTGGCACCCGACGGCGCCCGGTACACCTACCGCCACGACACCGAGCTGCGCCTCACCCACGTCGTCAGCCCCCAGGGACTGACTTGGACATACCGGTACGACGGCGCAGGACGGCTGGTCTGCGAATCAGACTTCGACGGCCGCACGGTCACCTACGCCTACGACGCAGCCGACCAGCTTGTGGCTCGCACCAACGCAGCCGGCCAGCAAGTCCACTACCAGTACGACAGCGTGGGAAACCTCGTCGAGAAAGACCTCGACGGCCGGAGGGTGACCTACACCAACGACCCCTGCGGACGACTGACCCACGCCGTCGGCCCCGACTCCACACTCGAGCTGGGCTACGACCCGGCGGGCCGCCTCGTCACCGAAACCGTCGACGGACGCACCCTGACCACCCACTGCGACGCCGCCGGCCGACGGACAGCACGCACCACTCCCTCCGGCGCCGTCACCACCTACCGGTACGACAGCACCACGGGCCGCCGAACCGGGCTCACCACCGCCGGCCACACGCTGACTTTCGAACACAACGCCATGGGCCGGGAGACCACGCGCCGGCTCGACGACGTCTTCACCCTCCAGCACACCTGGGACCCACAAGGCCTGCTCAGCCACCAGCTCCTCACCACTCCCGCACCGGGCCAAGCCCCCGTGGAACGGGGGTACACCTACCGCGCCGACGGCACACCCACCGCCATCACAGACCGCCGCACCGGGCACCGTTCCTACACCCTCGACCAAGCCGGCCGCGTCACCCAGGTCGAAGCCGACGGCTGGAGGGAGACATACACCTACGACCAGGACGGCAACCAGACCCACGCCACCTGGCCCCACAACCACCCACACGCCCACGCGCGCGGCCAGCGCACCTACAACGGATCGCTCCTCACCCGGGCCGGCCATCTGCGCTACGAGCACGACGACCAGGGCAGGGTGGTGATGCGGCAGCACACCCGTCTGTCCCGCAAACCCGACACCTGGCACTACAGCTGGGACGCCGAGGACCGGCTCACCGCCGTCACCACCCCCGACGGCACCCGCTGGCGCTACCTCTACGACCCCCTCGGCCGTCGGACCGCCAAGCAACGCCTCGGCGACGACGGCAACACGGCCGTGGAAGAGACCCTCTTCACCTGGGACGGCACCACCCTCACCGAACAGACCACCCGGCGGCTGGCGTCACCGGAAGCGCTCACCCTGACCTGGGACCACGACGGCACAACCCCGCTCGCCCAGACCGAGACCAAACGCCTCGCCGACGCCCCGCAGAGCGTCCTGGACCAGCGCTTCTTCGCCATCGTCACCGACCAGATCGGTACACCCACCGAACTCGTCGACGAGACCGGACAGATCGCCTGGCACACCCGCTCGGCCGTGTGGGGAACCACCACCTGGAACCGGGACGCCACGGCCTACACACCACTGCGCTTCCCCGGGCAGTACTACGACCCGGAAAGCGAACTCCACCACAACTACTTCCGGTACTACGACCCCCAAACCGCCCGCTACCTCTCCCTCGACCCCCTCGGACTGGACCCGGCCCCCAACCCCTACACCTACGTCGATAACCCGCTCCGATACAGCGACCCGCTCGGCCTCGCCGCCTGCAACGAGGACGATGTCACCTGAGCGTTCAGCGGGGCGGCAGGGCCGCTCGGTTCCGCCAGTAGTCCGCATCATGCGGATCCACCAGCCAGCCGACCAGTCGCTCAGAGCCGGCCGCAAACGCCTGGGCCAGTGACGTCCCCTCGTCGACAACCAGTGCGAGTTCGTCGATGTCATGGGTGGCGTGGTTGGTCTCGCACCAGCAGGCCACGTTCGCTGCCGCGTTCACGGCGATCTGCCCCTGATCCGTCCAGAACACCTGCAGATATCGCGCCGTGGATGGCCGGGCACGTCGGCATGCGGGTCCGGCTGCGGTATCTGCCGCACTACGACGGGCAGATCGAGGTGTTCTCCACCGAGGAGTGGGGCCGGCACCTCGGGACCGCCTATCTCGCGGAGGCGGCGACGGTGGAGCAGCGCCGTGCGCTGAGTTCGGTCAGGGAGAAGAAGGCCCGCGCGCTGAAAGCGGATCTGAAAGCGGCGGAGAAGCTGCGCAAGGCCCGCTACACCGCTACGACGACGGCTGCTGTGCCCCGTCCGCGGCGCACGGTCACTTCCTCGGAGGCCGAGGCAGAGATCGCCCGGTCAAGGGGCGCGGATCTGGCGGCGCGGGCGCTGCCGGACTTGATCCCTCCCCGTGAGCCCCCGGCCTCCTGGGCGCGTCCGGTTGTCCGCCCTCGCCGCGCGGCCGACTCGTAAACGGATGCCGGGCAGGCAGCCGATGGCGGGCGGTCTGGAGCGGCTGATGCGCATAACGACAGCGGGGAGTGTTGAGCGATGGTGTCTGCTGAGCGACAGGGACGTCTGCCGCGTGAGCGGGAGGACCACTTCATGCGTCTGCCGGGCGCCCAGGTGGTTTCCACGCGTGCCCTGCTGATGGTGCGGGAGAACATCCGTGCCGCGATCGAGGCCAGAGCCATGATCTGTATCTACGGGCAGGCGGGCCGGGGCAAGTCGTTGGCGGTGAACACCTCGCTGCGTGAGCTCGCGCCGAAGTTGACACGTCGGATCCAGTTCCGCTCCCGCCCCTCGACCCGCGACCTGCGCCACGAGCTGTTCCACGCTCTCGGTCTGCAGGGCCGCCCGCCGGGGCAGCCGATCGAGTTCGACCGGATGCTGCGCGGCGCTCTGGAGGAGACGCACGTCCTGGTCTGTGACGAGGCGCAGTGGCTGTCGAAGATGTGTTTCGAGTACCTGCGCTATTGGTGGGATGACATCGGCTCGGACCTGACGATCGTGTTCACGGGCGGGGACGGCTGTTTCGAGATGCTGCAGAGCGAGCCGATGCTGGAGTCCCGCGTGTACGCGTGGCAGGAGATCGAGCCTATGCCGGTGGAGGAGGTCCTCACCGTCATCCCGGCCTTTCATCCTGTGTGGGCGGACGCGGACCTGGACTTGATCGCGATGTGCGATGACGAGGCCGCGCACGGCAACTTCCGGGCCTGGGCGAAGATCACCCATCACCTGACCGCCGGGATGAAGGAGTCCGGACGGATCCTGGACGAGGACCTGCTGCGCTGGTCCTACAGCAAGCTGCGCCAGCGCCCGGTGGTGGCCTGAGGTGCTGGACTGCCCGAACCCGCCGCCGGTCACGGTGGTCCTGGACCCCTACGACGACGTGGTCCACACCCGGGCCGCCCTGGCCTCCCACTCCCCGCAGCACGGTCGCCTCACCGTTCATCCGACCCCGGGGACCGACGCCGCGATCACGCTCGCCCACGACATCCTCGCGGCCCTGGGCAAGCCCGTCCCCCTGGCTGGCTACCGCCACCTCGACCCAGCCCCGGCCTGGGCGATCGCGGCGGCCTGGATCCTTGCCACCCCCATCACCCACCTGACCCTGCTGCGCGCCCACCTGCTCACCCCGCACCGCTTCAGAGACCTCCTCACCCTGCGCCGGCGCACCGGTGTCCGCCTGGTTCTGGTCTGCCACCACCGGGCCATGCGGGCATTCCTGGAACGCGAACTGCGCCAGGTGGACCACAGCATCGCCGAGGCCTCCGCCCTGCTGCCCGAGGCCGAGCCTGCCATCCCGGAGCGCCAGGCACCGCATACAGCGAGGCCGTTGGCGAACCGCTGGATCAGCCTGCCCGCCCTGACCACCCTCAAGGCCTTCGACGACGCGACTGGCCCGTGCCGCTGCGCCGCGCCAATGGCGGTGGACCGGGACTTCTTCGCGCCGGTGCCGTCGGTCACTGAGGCGGAGGTGGCGTGGCGCCTTCACCGCGGGACGGCGCACCCGTACCTGGCAGCTCAGCTCGCCACAGCCACGTTCACCGCGGCTTCCACCACCCAGCTTGCCACCGCGCACGTCCGCGATCTGGGCCCGGACGGCACGACGATCACGCTTCACGACCAGGGGCTGCGCCGGGGCTGCATGACCCACCCTGTTCCCGCCTGGGCCCGTCCCCTGTTGAGGGCAGCCGCTCTCCTCCGGCGGATCGGGGCCGGCACGGGCGGACCGCTGTTCCACGATTCGCTGGGAGGCGAGGGGTTGCCGTCCTTGACGTCCTTTGCCGAGGACTGCAGGCTGCGCCCGCCCCAGCCACCGCGCCCCAAGCTGCACCGGACTCGGCGAGGGACGACGCCGACTCCGAAGGAGCCTGCGAAGACCATCTGGCCTGTGTGTACCGCCCATTACGGCCTTGCGTGGGCCAGGGCTGAACCCGATCTGATGCAGGGCTGCCCGTACCCGCCTCCGCACACGCGGAAGACCATCGACAGGCGGAAGAAGGGATGGCTGCCACCGGACTACGGCCTGCGTGAGCTTCAGCCTCCGCGCTGAGGCTCTGCAATCGTTTGCCTGGGGTGTCCGGCTGGTGTGGCACTTTGGCCGTATTCCTGAGCCTATCCGGGTGACAGATTGAAGCATCTCAAGTGCTGGGGGAGCCTTAAGGGGGAGGACGCCTACCTCTCCTCCTGGCTGTCCGCGTAAAGGACCGTGTCCTGCACTCCTCCTTGGGGAGGAGTGTGGTCTTTGGTTGCGCCTGTTTGGATTGCAGCTGGAGGGTCGAGGCCGACGGGGGTGGCGCGTGCTGGGTTTCTTGCTGGAGCTCGTTTTCGGCGGTCTGCTGACGTGGGGCCATGAGAAGCGCAGGGCCAGGAGGAAGGCCCGGAGTTTCGCGGAGGGGGCGGAGGTGAGTTTCGTTGCCTGCGTCCTTGGTGACCGTCCGTACTGCCGGGATGAGGCGTTGGTCTTCCTCTGGGCTGCGGGTTCCACGCTTCATGCCTCGCCGACGGAGTTCAGGGACCTTCATCGAAGTCCACTTCCCGCGGCGCGGTGGGAGTTGGTTGGGGTCCGGTCGAGAGGCCGTACGGATTCCCGGTTGGTGCAGCACGGCTGGCTGGTGGCCGAGTGCCGCGATGGTGATGCTGTGGTGCTGGTCGGGTGTGCCCCGGCTTCGATGCAGTATCTGACAGCCGTTTTGAACGCCCAGGGCGTCAGCTAGAGAGATGGCGACATGGAGGCGAAGCCGAAGACCCGGCCCAGTGAAACGGGAGCACCTCCTGAGACGGGCGAGGGGAGCCCCGCCGGCCCCCTACTGTTGCCAGCTGGTCCGCGTAGCGGGCCTTGGCCCTGGAGGCGGAGCCGGAAGGGCCGGGGTGGGGGAGCGGAGCGGACCCGCCCAACGGGCCTGAGGCCCGGACCCCGTGAAACGGGGTCACCTCCCGCGCGGAGCGCGGGAGCCCTGAGGCCGGCGAAGCCGGCCTGCTCCGGTGGAGCGCAGCGCAGCCGGAGCTAGTCCGGAGCGAAGCGCAGGCCCCCCGGCCCGAAGGGCCCTTCATCGACTCCAGGACACCACTCTTGGTCAGGTCGAACGGGAAACGGGCGATGACACAGCGCATGTTGCCTCACAGAGGGAAGAAGGGGG
>NZ_JBFBAV010000058.1:0-36379 GCF_040689505.1 Streptomyces sp. NPDC051211 | reverse complement strand
CCGCCCAAGCAAAACCCCGCAACCCACCAACCCCACCCAGCCTCTGGCTTCCGTCCGGGCGAAGCCCCCAGGGGTGGGTGGCACACCCCCGCCCCACCCCGCCCCCGAACAGGGGGCAAAGGAGCAGGCCCGCGCCGTGCGCCCCACACCCCCATGCGACAGTGACCCCCGTGAACGACTACGCAATCCTCGCAATCCTCGCAACCTCCGCAGGCGGGGTCGGCTGGCTCCTGCGTCGTAAGCATCTGGAGCGGGTGGCCGCCGGGCCCGTGGGCGGGATTCCCTGCATGGTGCGGAGTCCCGCCGGGCAGGGGCGGTGGCGGGCCGGGCGGGTGGGCGGTGACGCGGGCGGGCTGTGGTGGGAGCCGGCCCGCAGGGCGGTCGTACCGCTGCCCGGGCTCGCGTACACCGAGGTGAGGGCGCCCTCCGTGCGGGAGGGGATGGCCATCAACCCCGGTTCGCGGATCGTGCGGTGCGAAGGGGACGGCGGGAGCATCGAGATCGCCGTGATGGCCCTGCACCTCGCCGAGCTGCTGAAGGAGCTCCCGCAAAAACTGCACGACGAAAATGATTGACACCACTGCGGATGGAGTACTACCTTCAGACCACTTCAAGAGAAGTACTTCAAAGGAGACAGTTTGCGATTCCAGCCCACCGGCAAGAAGCACCAGACCTTCCGCCCCCAGGTCGCCCGCCCCCGCCCGCTCCCCAAGCCGGGATCGATGCGGTGACCCGCGGCCGCGACACCGATGACACGAGCGCCTGCCCCTGCGAAATCCGCGGGGACAGGCGCTCGTCGTATGCGGGCGGCTGCCCGGTGGTTACTCGATGACGAGCTCGACGGGGATGTTGCCGCGGGTGGCGCGGGAGTAGGGGCAGACCTCGTGCGCCTGCTTCACCAGCAGCGCACCCGTCTCGCCGGCCAGCGCCTCCGGGAGCTCGATGCGCAGCGTGACGGCCAGGCCGAATCCGCCGTCCACGTCCTTGCCGATGGAGGCCTCGGCGGTCACCGAGACATCGCCGGTGTCGACCTTGGCCTGGCGGCCGACCAGCCCGAGCGCACTGGCGAAGCAGGCCGCGTAGCCGGCCGCGAAGAGCTGCTCGGGGTTGGTGCCCTGGCCGTTGCCGCCGAGGGCCGGCGGCATCGCCAGCGCGAGGTCGATCTGACCGTCGGAGCTGACGGCGCGGCCCTCACGGCCGTTGGCGGTGGCGACAGCGGTGTACAGCGCGTCCATCGGAGGTCCTCTCGGGGGTCGTGTCCGGCGCCCCGGTGGGGCCGCCTCGACCACAAAGATGACACACAATTCAGTTGTGCACAACTCAATCGCCCACAGCGATTCCGCGCTAGACTGTCCCCATGACCGAGCAGCCGACCGCCACCCCCGCCGACCAGGACTTCCTGCGCCTCGACGGCCAGATCTGCTTCTCCCTGAACGCCGCGACCCGCGCCTTCGGCGGCCTCTACCGGATCGTCCTCAAGGACCTCGGCCTCACCTACCCCCAGTACCTGGTGATGCTGGTCCTCTGGGAGCACGGCGAGATGCCGGTCAAGCAGCTCGGCCACCACCTCCGGCTCGACTCGGGCACGCTCTCCCCGCTCCTCAAGCGGCTGGAGGCGACCGGCCTGATCCGGCGCGAACGCAGCGCCGAGGACGAGCGCTCCGTCCACGCCCACCTCACGGAGGCGGGCACCGCCCTGCGCAGCCAGGCCGCCGCGATCCCCCGCCGCATCGCGACCGCCACCGGCTTCGAACTCGCCGAGATCCGCGACCTCCAGTCCCGCCTGGACCGCCTCACCACAGCCCTCGACGCAGCAACCGAATCCGGCCTCTGACCAAGGGACCCGGCGCGGGTGTCGGCACGCCGTGGTACTTCTTCTGGCGCATTGCGGTACACCCGTGCCGCAGCCAAGAGGGGGGAAACACCTACGTGAAGTCTGTTCGGCACCTCATACCGACAGCAGCGGCAGCCGCCGCAGCCCTCGGCCTGGGGCTGCTCTCCGCGCCTGCCTCGTCCGCCGCAGCGGCTCCCGCCGGACCGAAGGTTTCGGCACCCCGGACCAGCCCCGCCCCCGGCTTCGCAGGCGACGGCAGATACTCCGCCTGCTGGACGGACCCGGACTCGGAGCCCGGCTGGGTCGGCACCGGCAACGTCAGCTTCATCGCCGCCGTCAAGTCCCCTGCCGGCAAGCCGCTGAAAACCACATTCCAGCTCTGGGACACGACGTACGGCGGCAAGCGCACCAACAGGACGGCACCCGCCATCACGTCCGGGGATGCCCGTATGACCTACCGGCCGGACCAGCTGGCCGAGGGCAAGCAGTACGCCTGGCGGGCCCGCGCCTCGGACGGCACGCTCACCAGCCCGTACACCTCCTGGTGCTACTTCCGGGTGGACCGGACTCCGCCCACCGCCTCGGTCAGCTCCACCGACTTCCCCGAGTCCGGCAGCGGCGGCACACCGTCCAAGACGGCCGGTCAGACAGGCACCTTCACCCTCCGCGGCAGCGACCTCGGCTCGGACGTCGCCTGCGCGCGCTGGGGCACGAATCCCTCGGAGGTCGCATCCGTCGGCTGGCGCTGCGCCGACGAGGCGACCAACTCCCGGGTCGTCCGGCTGACCGACGGATCGCTGAACATCAAGGTCAAGCCCGGCACCTGGGGCACCCACGGGGTCTACCTGCAGACGATGGACAACGCGGGGAACCTGTCGCAGCCCGTCACTTACACGTACTACGCCCCGCCCGCGGCCGTCCGACCCGTGTTCGGCGACATCGACGGCGATGGCAAGGCGGACGTTCTGCTGCCCGACGCGGCCGGCAACCTCCGCAAGCGCGGCGCCGACCCGAAGGGCAAGGCCAACGCCGGCGCCTCGGCCGCCCCCGACGGCGAACCGGCCGGCTGGGCCGGGGTCCAGTACACCCACCGCGGCAGCCTCGGCTACAAGAACATCGACGACCTGCTCGGCCACGCGCCGGAAAGCCCGAACCTCTACGTGTACGGGAATGACGGCTCCGGCCACTTCACCGATGAGGGCCCCAGCGTCGTACGCAAGCCGACCACCTGCCGGGACTCAGCCTTGAAGGCCATCACCTGTGCGCAGTACGGCTACGGCAGCGACTGGTCCAAGGTCACTCGGATCGCGGCCTTCGGCTCCCCGACGCGCGATTCTGCGAACAACGGCGTACTCGAGCGGGGCTCGTTGCTGTTCGTCGAGAACGGGCGCCTTTGGCTCGCTGCCGCCGACGACATCGACCAGCTGGACGGGGCGATCCTGCTGTGCGGGGCCAACACCCGCTGGAACGGCTACGACCTGATCACCCCCGGCCGCGCCCAGGGCACAGACCTTCCGACCCTGTGGGCCCGTTCTCAGGCCGACGGCAGCCTTCGCGCCTTCTCCGTCAAGGGCACTCCGGCGGCACCCGACTTCTCCGCCTTCACCGACCCGGCTCGGGGCACGGTGCTGGGCACGTTCGCCCCCGCCGCGCACCAGCGGGTGGGCTCGGGTGGAGACCTCACCGGCGACGGGATCCCGGACCTGTGGTCCCTCGACCGGGCCGGTGTCTTCCGTACGTTCCCCGGCACCGGGACCGCGTCCCCGCACCCGAGCGTGAAGGGCTTCGACCCGGCCAAGTAGGCTGCGCGCGCCGCGCGGTCAGAGGCCGCTGCCGCCGAGCCAGGCGCCTGCCCAGCCCTCGCGGTTGGTGAAGGACTCGTACGAGTAGCGCGTGGCCCGGGGCCATTGCTCGCCGGTGAGGTGTTCGTACGCCTGGTCCGGGACGTAGAGGAGGCCCTCTGCCCAGACCAGGCCTTCGGCGTACGGCACGAACTCGGCCGGATCGTCCAGTACGGACTCGTAGACCGCGCGGCCGGCGGCCACCACCGCGCAGCGGGTGTAGAGGAACTGGTCCCCCGACAGGCCCCGCCCGTACTCGCGCCGGTCGAGGCGGTACAGCAGCCAGGACAGCTTCTCCGCGAAGGCGACCACCCGGTGCAGGGGGCCTGCGGACAGGCTCACGGAGAGGGCCTCCGCGAGGAGATCGGCATCCGGGTCGGGCCCGGCGGGGCGGCAGTCCTCGAGCAGTTCCCAGAAGGCGTTCTCGTCCATGTCCGCAGCATGACGGACGGTACTGACACGGAGATCCCGGTCGTGCCAGGTGCCCGTCCGCCTGCGTCCGTTTCAGGCCACGTTCCAGACGCCGGTGGCGGCGGCCTCGCGGGCGTAGTCGGAGAAGTCCCGCGGCGCGCGGCCGAGGGCCTCCTCGACGCCGTGGGCCAGGTGCGCGTTGCGCCCGTCCAGGATCATCGTGAACAGGTCGGCGAACTCCTCCGGGAGGCCGTTCTCCCGCAGCACCGCCCGGTACTCCTCGTTGGTGACGGAGACGTACGCGATCTCGCGCCCGGTGGCCTTGGAGAGTTCGGCGGCGACCTCGGCGAAGCTGAGCAGGCGCGGGCCGGAGAGTTCGTAGACCTTGCCGATGTGGCGGTCGTCGGTGAGTGCGGCGACGACGACGTCGGCGATGTCGTCCGCGTCGACGAAGGCTTCGACCGCGCCCGCGGTGGGCAGTGCGATCTCGCCCGCCAGGACCGGCTCCAGGAAGAAGCTCTCGTCGAAGTTCTGGTTGAACCACGCCGCCCGCACGATGGTCCAGTCGGCGCCCGAGGCCTTCAGGTTCGACTCGGCGACGGCGGCCGCCTCCTCGCCCCGTCCGGACAGCAGCACCAGGCGGCGCGCGCCCGACTCCACGGCGAGCCGGGAGAAGGCGCCGACCTGTTCGGCGGCCCCGGGGAAGGCCAGGTCGGGGTGGTAGGTGACGTACACCCGGTCGACGCCCTCGAGGGCGGGGGCCCAAGTGGCGGGCTCGTTCCAGTCGAAGGCCGGTGCGCCGCTGCGGGATCCGATCCGGACCGGGTGGCCCTGGGCGGTGAGCTTCTCGGCGACGCGGCGGCCGGTCTTGCCGGTTCCGCCGATCACGAGGGCGGCGGTGTGGGGGGTGGTCTGGGCGGCGGTCTGGGGGGTGGTCTGGACGTTCTGCTGGTGCTCGGTGTTTGTCATGGGTCCAGTGAAGGCGAGTTCCGTGAGACGGAACATAGCGCTGACGCTCACGCGCATACGCGAGCGTCCACACCCCGGCTCGGGGGCGGGATCAGGTGCAGCGGCGCCAGCGCCGCCGTGAGGCTGCTCTCGGTCAGTTCGGCGCCGCCGCCCGACACATGGCCGTCCGGGCGGATGAGCAGCCAGCCGCCCGCCGGCAGGCCGAGCGCGTCCCGCAGCCGGCCCGCGGGGTCGGGCAGCGGACCCGGGCACGTCGGGGGCAGGGCCGCGCCGACCGTCCGTACCGACAGCCATGCGGCATGCCGCCGGGCGGCGTCCGCGGCCGTCGCCAGGGCTTCGCCGGTGCCCTCCGGTACGTACAGCAACGACCAGCGGACCTCGCGCAGTTCCGCGCGCAGCGCCGCCGTCCCGGGGTCGCCCGGGTGGCGGGCCGCCGCGGTGGCCGCGCGGGATCCGGCGGGCAGTCCGGCCGCATGGGCGCCGGTGCTGAGCGAGCTGTCCGGGTAGCTGCCGTCGGGCGGGTTCCGGCACGCCCCGAGGGGCAGGTCGACGGGGAGGGCGAGGCGCAGCAGGGAGACGCCCTTGCTGCCGGTGGCGTCGAGCATGGCGCGCCCGAGCGGGAGGCGTTCCTCCTCGTACGTGTCCAGCAGTGCCGGGTCGGCCCGGCCGGCCACGACCGCCGCCAGCTTCCAGGCGAGGTTGAAGGCCTCCTGGATGCCGGTGTTCATGCCCTGGCCGGAGAGCGGGCTGTGCACGTGCGCGGCGTCGCCCGCGAGGAAGCAACGGCCCTCCCGCATACGGGAGACCATCCGCTGGCGGAAGGCGAACACGGCGGTCCATTCGGGCGTGCCGACCCGGACGGCGCGGCCGAGTCCGGCCGACAGGTGCGCGGCGAAGCGTTCGGCGACGGGCCTCGGGTCGGCGTCGGCGCCCGGAGCGGGGGCGGGGGAGAGCAGCCGCCAGTGGCCTTCGCGGGCGTAGGGGACGAGGACGAGGACCCGGCTTCCGCTGTACACCCAGGAGACGGTGTCCCGCGGCAGGCCGCGGGCACCGGCACCGTCACTGCTGTCACCGTCGCTGTCGCCGCCTCCACGACCGTCGCCGCCGTCGCTGTCGCTGTCGCCGACGTACTCGACCGGTGCGTCGGCGAGTTCCCAGGTCTCGGCGGATTCCCCGGTCAGCGGAAGCTGCAGGCGCTTGCGGACGGTGCTGTGGCGGCCGTCGCAGCCGATCAGCCAGGGGACGGTGAGCGTCTCGGCGCGCCCGTCGGGGTGCGTGAGGTGGGCCCGCACACCGGCCTCGTCCTCGTCCTCGTCCTGGGCGAGTCCGGTCAGCCGGACCCCCCACTCGATCCGCACCCCGAGCCGCCGGACAGCCGCGCGGAGCAGGGCCTCGGTGTGTGCCTGCCCGATGACGAGCGGGTACGGGAAGAGGGCCGGGGCAGCTGCGGTGGCGTGGCCGGCGTCCAGGCGGAGCAGCCGGTGTCCGGCCGCGTGCACGGTGAACGAGCGGATCTCCCGGCCGTGTTCCAGCAGCGGCCCGACCACGCCCATCTGGTCGAAGAGCTCCAGGGTGCGCGGGTGTACGGAGACGGCCCGGCTGCCCGGATCGGGCCCGGCCGCGGCATCGACCAGCCGTACCCGGACACCCCGGCGGGCCAGTTCGTGCGCGGCGGTGAGACCGGCCGGCCCGGCGCCGACGACCAGCACCTGTACGGGGTCATGACGCGGCATGGGACACCTCCCGAGGCCGGACCTGGTCGGACTGGCCGGATTTCAGCCTCGGCGGACCGGCTCAAGAAGGGCTGGAGGAATCACCGGGCTCGGCTCGTGCGGTCACCAGGAGCTCGCCGTCGCCGGCGCCGACGGGTTCGCCGTTCCATCCGCCGTGTATTCGCTCGACCGCGAAGCCGGCCACGCGCAGCGAGGACCGGAGTTCGGCTTCGGTGCGGAAGCGGAGCGTTGCGCTGCTGCGCATTCTTTCGCCGTCGGGGAGGCGGCAGTGGTGGGTGAAGGCGACGACCGTGCCGCAGGCGGCTCCACCGGACCGGGAACCCGCCTCCCGCGACGCACTCTCCGCCGCGTCCACCGCGTCCACCGCGTCCCTCACGCCCGTCCCGTCCGTCCCGTCCGCCGCGTCCGTCATGTCCGTGACGTCGGTGACCTCGGTCCAGGCGGTGACGGTACGGCCGTCCGCCTGCGCGATGCGCCGGTACGAGTCGACCGGGTTCCACCGTTCCCACCTGCGGTCCGCCGGGTCGCGGGTGTCGAACAGCAGCCGGCCGCCCGGCACCAGCGCGCGCCGCAGGTCGTCGAGGGTGCGTGCCCAGGCCTCGTCCGCGACGAACAGCTGGGCGACGTGGCCGGTCATGACGGCGGTGTCGAAGGAGGCGTCGGGGAGCACCCGGGAGGTGCCGTGCACCCAGGTCACCCGTGCGGCACCGGGCCTGGTGCGGGCGGCGTCGAGGGAGGCCCGCGCGGGGTCGACGCCGGTCACCGGGTGGCCGGCGGCTGCCAGGGCGAGGGTCAGCCGGCCGGTGCCGCAGCCCAGGTCCAGGACCCTCGAACCGGGGGTCTCGCCGACGGCGGCGAGGAAGTACGCGTCGTCGCGCGCCCACCCGAACTCCGCGTCGTAGACGGCCACGAGGCGGGGATCGCGGAACTCGGCCTGATGCATCCTCGGAGCCTAACGATCACCCGGCCGGGCGGGCCAACGCTTTCCTCCCGGCCCGGTCGGCGGGACGTCTGCTAGCCCTTGTGCACCTGGGTGTTCTGGCAGGCGGTCAGCAGCCAGCGGCCGTCCTCCTGCTTGGTCATCACGTACAGCGGGACACCCTCGTCGCCTTCGCCGTCCGGAGTTCGGTAGACCTGGCTGACCTTGACCGCGGCCACGTCGGGGCGCAGGAACTGCACGTGGGTGACCCGGTAGCTGACGGTGCCGTCCCAGGAGGCGGCCGGAAGGACCTTGCGGGTGAACTCCGAGATGGCGTCCAGGCCGATGAGGATCTTGCCGTGGGCGGTGGTCCACAGGGCATCGGGGTGGAACAGCGCGAGGAAGGCGTCGGGGTCCTTGGCCTGCTGCGAGGCCTCGACGGCGGCAACCACCCGGGTGATGGCCTCGATGTCCCCGTCGGTACCGGTATCGATGCCGGTATCGATGTCGGTGCCGGTGCCGGTGCCGGTTGCGTGGTGTGCGCTCGGTGTGGTCATGGGGACCACAGTGCGACCTCAAGCCCCCTTGAGGTCAAGCCATAAGATCACATGCTGATATGACAAACACTCTTTATCTGTGCTGCTCCGCCGCCCCGCCCGTCTTCGACGTGGCCCGGGTGATCGAGAACGCCCAGTCCCGCGGCTGGGACGTCTGCCTCGGCCTGACCCCGACGGCGGCGCACTGGCTGGCGGGCAGCCTCGACGGGCTGGCCGCGCTGACCGGCCACCCCGTGCGCTGGCAGTACAAGTTCCCCGGTGAGCCGGATGTCTGGCCCGCGGCCGACGCGCTGCTCTGCGCGCCCGCCACCTTCAACTCGGTCAACGCCTGGGCGCTCGGCCTCACCGACCGGTTCGTGGCCGGAGTGGCCGCGGAGGCCCTGGGCAAGGGCACCCCGACGGTCGCCATGCCCTGCACCAACGCGGCGCTCGCCCGGCACCCGCAGTTCGAGCAGAGCCTGGCCACGCTCCGGGCGGCGGGCGTCGAGGTGCTCCACGGCGACACGGGCCACACCCCGGGCGAGCCCGGCACCGACGACCCCGGCCACTTCCCGTGGGACCTGGCGCTGGACGCGGTCGGCCGGGCCGCAGCGGGGGCGGGACGGAGCTGACCCGGTCGCGCAGCGGCCGGATGCCTGGGGTGCGGCCGGGCGGGGCGGGGTGCGGCCGGGCGGGCCCGGCCGGTCGCCCTCATGCCCCGTCCAGGGCCGGGTAGTCGGTGTAGCCCTCGGCGGTGTGCACGTGCATCAGGAACTCGGGGCGGATCTCGTTCAGCGGTGCACCCGTGCGCAGCCGCTCCACGAAGTCGGGGTTGGCGAGGAAGCCGCGGCCCAGCGCGACCAGGTCGGCGCCCTCGGTCAGCAGCCGCTCGCCCTTGAGCCGGCCGCCGTCGCCCGCGGCCTCTTCGCGGGACAGCATCGGGTTGGCGACCAGGGTGCTCGGCCAGGCCTTGCGGATCTCCTGGAAGAGGGGCTGGTCCGGGTCGGCGTGGACGAGGTGGAGATAGGCGGGGGCGATCTCCGCCAGGGCCTCGACGAGCGCGGGGTAGATGTCCTCGGTGTCCCCCTCCTCGACGCCGTTGACGGTCGCTCCGGGGGAGATCCGTACGCCGACCCGCTCCGGGCCGATGGCCTCGGCGACGGCCTTGACCACCTCGGCCGTGAACCGGATCCGGTGGGCCGCCGGGCCGCCCCACTCGTCGGTGCGCCGGTTGGTGTTCTTCGCCAGGAACTGGTGCAGCAGGTGGCCGTTGGCCGAGTGCACCTCGACCCCGGCGAAGCCGGCCTCGACGGCGTTGCGGGCGGCGGTGGCGAAATCGGCGATGGTGGACCGGATGTCCTCGGCCGTCATCTCGCGGGGTACGACGGTCTCCTGGAGCCCGCTCGGCGTGTGCAGCGGCTCCGGGAACCGAACCGGGGAGGGTGCGAGCGGGACGTGCCCGCTGGTGTCGGGGTGGCCGACCCGGCCGCCGTGCTGCAGCTGCAGGAACATCCGGCCGCCGGCGGCGTGCACCGCGTCGGTGACGCGTCGCCAGCCGGCGATCTGCGCGGCGCTGTGGATGGCGGGGATGCGGGGGTAGGTCTGGCCCACGGCGTTCGGGGTGGTTGCCTCGGCGATGATCAGGCCGGCCGAGGCACGCTGCGTGTAGTACGTCTCCATCAGCTGTCCCGGGACGCCGTCGGCGCCGGCACGGTTGCGGGTCAGCGGCGCCATCAATAGGCGGTTGGGGAGCTCCAGGCCGCCGAGACGGGCGGGTTCGAAGAGGCGGGATGCGCGGGAGACTTGCGGGGAGGCCTGCTGCGAAAACCGCTGGGAGACCTGCTGGGAGTTCGTCATGCCGGTACCGTAAAAGCTGACATCAGTGGCAGGTTCAAGTCGTCGAGTCGATTCGGTGGGGCGGAGCGAGCGGCATGCGCATCGGAGAGCTGGCAGCGCGTACGGGAGTCAGCGAGCGGTCGCTGCGCTACTACGAGAAGCAGGGCCTGCTGGCCTCGGACCGCACCCGGGGAGGCCACCGCGACTACACCGACCGGGCGGTCGACCGGGTGATCCGGATCCAGGAGCTGTACGCGGCCGGGCTGAACAGCGCGAAGATCGCGCAGATCCTGCCCTGCATGCGGGACACCGACGGGGGCCCGACCGCGCGGGCCACCCCGCGCCTCGTCTCCGAGCTCACCACCGAACGCGAGCGCCTCGACCGGATGATCACCGACCTGCTCCGCTCCCGCGAGGTCCTCGACGAGGTCATCGCCGCAGCGGCGGGCCGCGCCTCGCCGGCCCCTGCGCCGGCGGCGGCGGCCCCCTAGGCGGCGTAGAGGTCGAAGGTGGAGCCGCGCTTGGGCCCGGCGGTGATGTCAAGGGCCGGGTCGACGGCGAGCATCGCCTGGTGCAGGCGCTGGAGCTGGGGCGAGGGTTCGACTCCGAGTTCTTCGATGAGACGGGTGCGCAGGCGCCGGTAGACGTCGAGCGCAGTGGCCTGTCTGCCGGAGCGGTAGAGGGCGACCATGGCTTGCGAGTGCAGTCCCTCGTGCTGGGGGTGGCGGGCTATCAGCTCGGTCAGTTCGGCCAGGAGTTCGGTGTGCCGGCCCAGCCGCAGGTCGACGTCGATCCGCCGCTCCACGGTGACCAGGCGGCTCTCTTCCAGCCGCATGACCTCGATCTCCAGAATCGGCCCCACCCGTACGTCGACCAGTGCCGGCCCCTCCCATAAGCCGAGGGCATTCCGCAGCAGGCCGGCCGCCCGCTCGTCGTCGCCCGCCTCGAATGCCGCCTGCCCCTGGGAGACCAGGGATTCATAGGCGTGCACGTCCACGCTCTGCGGCGGGATCTGCAGCAGATAGCCGCCGTGCCGCGTGGCCAGGACCTCCTTGGCCGCGCCCGGCGCCCCCGGCCCCATGGCGGTGCCCAGCCGCCGCCGCAACTGCAGGATGTACGTCTGCAGCGTGGTCAGCGCACTCTGCGGCAACTCGGTACCCCAGATCTCCTCCATCAGGGTCGGCACCGGCATCACCCGACCCGGATACAACGCCAGCAGCGTCAACACCTGTCGGGGCTTCCGCGCCGTCGGAACAATCGAGCCACCGTTCACCTCGGCACTCAACGGACCCAGAACCTGAATCTTCACGGTCTCCTCCGTAGGTCGTCGAAATTCCCCTCGTATTTCAGCCTTCGACGGAGGCACGGTAGCGGTCCCCTGGGCAATGTCACCAAATTCTTGAGCCCTCTTCGAGTCCGCCACGAAAAAGGTTCCCGATTCCCGATCACACGTCCGTAATTTCCCGCCGGAAATACCTCGCCCGGCCCGAATGCCGATGGATTCCCCATGGAATCCCCCTGGAGCGGCACGGCCCGTGACGCGACCCTTGCGAATAAAACCGGTGAGTACGTATCTTGCGATGTCGCATGTGCAACCCATCCCGTCCGCCCGCCCGCAGGAACGGCCCAGAGGGAGAGTTCCATGAGCACAAAAACAATACGGAATCATGAATTCCGGGGTAACGGATTAACCGGATCAACCGGACTCACGACCACGGTGCCGCGGGAGTTCGTCCACCGCAGATCTCTCGCGGAGGTGTTCCTGACGGGCTGCGAGCGGATCGGGGACGACGTCTTCTCCGTCCGGGGACAGTGGCCCCGCGCCCACACCTTCTTCATGAGCCCCGACGGCACCAGCCACGACGTCGTCCAGGCCGGCGAGACCGTCCGGCAGATCGTCCTCTACCTGTGCCATGCCGCGTACGGGGTCCCGCTCGACCACCATGTGCTGTTCCACCGGCTCGACTTCCGGTCCCGGCCCGAGCAGCTGCTGATCGGGAGCGGGCCGAGCGAACTCGGCATCACCGCCGTGTGCCCGGACCCGCGCTGGACCGGAAACCGGTTCTCCGCCTCCCTGGAGGTGCGCATCCACCGGGGCGGCGAGCAGATCGCGGACGGCACCGCCCGCATCACCTGGGTCGCGCCGGCCACCTACCGGCTGCTGCGCGGCGGGCCCGGCACGCCCGGCGTACGCGGGGGCCGGGAGGCCCACGGACCGGGTGGGCGGCGGCGGGAGAACAGCGGGCCGGGGCGGCCGCCGCAGCGCCGGACGCCGATCGCCGCGGCTTCGGTGGGCCGGATGCTGCCGTTCGACGTGGTGCTCGCCCCCGCCGACCGCGCGGACCGGCCGGGCAGGTGGCTGCTCAGCCCCGATCTCCGGCACCCGATCCTGTTCGACCAGGTCCACGACCACCACCCGGCCCTGGTGCTCGTCGAGGCCGCCCGGCAGGCCGCCTGCGGGCTCCACCCGCCCGGAGCATTCACGGTGTCGGCGCTGGCCACCGACTTCCACCGGCACGTCGAACTGGACGCTCCCTGCTGGATCGAGGCCGTCGTGCCGGCGCCGGGCCGGGTCGCGGTCACCGGCCGCCAGCACGGCCGTACGGTCTTCGCCTCGACGGTGACGGGGTCCGGCTGACCCGCCGGAACGTACTGGTCGGCTGGTCTTTTTTGGCTTGATACCGCTGGCGACCGCTGGATACCGCTGGATACCGCTGGATACCGCTAGTCCGCGGACGGCTGACCGTCATGTCCGGACGGGAGGGGGGCCTGGGGGGAGGGTGCCGGCGGGGAGGGGGTCGTTTCGGGTTTCGTGTAGAGGATCTCGCGGGCCTGCTCCGCGGCGCGGGTGATGCTCTCGCCGACGAAGTCGACGAAGCGGGCGATGCCCTCGAGGCGGGTGGCGGCCGGGGTGTCGGGGCCGAGGACGGCGACGCCCTGCCGGACGGTCTCGACGAGCAGGGCGTTGGCCCGGGCGCTGGCGAGCATCGCCTGGTACCAGAGCTCGTCGTCGACGACGTAGCGGTCGCGGCGGCCTTCCTCGCGTTCCCGGCGGATGAGGTCCCGGCCTTCGAGGAACGTGACCGCTTTGGAGATGGACGCCGGGCTGACCTGGAGGCGCTGGGCGAGTTCGGATGCGGTGAGGCTGCCCGCGTCGGTGGTGTAGAGGCAGGTCAGCACCCGGGACATCATCTTGGGCAGGCCCGATTGCATGAGGACGGTGGTGAACGTCTCCTCGTACTCGCGCACGGCCTCGGCGTCGCGCCCATGGGCCTGCGCGGGCGTCTCCGGCCCCCGGGGCGCGGCCTGCCTGCGCCGGTGGGTGCGGCGTTCGGTGGCGCGGTGGGCCAGGTCGGCGCGGTAGGCGGTGGGGCCGCCGTTCCGCATGACCTCACGCGTGATCGTCGAGGTCGGACGGTCGAGGCGTCTGGCGATCTCCGCGTAGGCGAGGTTGTCGGCCAGGCCCAGCGCGATCTGCCGGCGTTCCTGCTGGGTGAGTCTGCCTCCGGGCATCGTGACCCCCTTCATGCTCCTTGGGTGCCCCCACTATAGCGTTCACCCCCAATCCATTGCAACGAACAGGACGTCCATCGTTGCATTGAATCTGGATCCGTTGCAACGATTCTATGGCCTTGACCTGTATTGATGCCGATCCGGTGCAACGAAGATGTTGCCGACGATTGGAAAGCAACGTAGCTTTTCCATCGTCGGAAACAACGAGTCACAGGAGAGCACAATGCAGAAGTTCAACACCCCCGCCCCGGTCGCCGCCGTCCTCGACATCCCCGCGGGACGCATCCGGTTCATCGCCGCCGACCGGGCCGACACCACGGTCGAGGTCCTGCCCGCGGACGCCTCGAAGGGACGCGACGTGAAGGCGGCGGAGCAGACCACGGTCGAATACGCCGACGGCGTCCTGCGGATCGCGGCCGCCCCGGCGGAGAACCGGATCCTCGGCAACTCCGGATCCGTCGAGGTGACCGTCCAGCTGCCCGCCGGCTCCCGCGTCGAGGCCAAGACGGCCACCTCCGAACTCCGAGGCGTCGGACGGCTCGGCGACGTCGCCTTCGAAGGTGCGCACGGCTCGGTCAAGCTCGACGAGACCGACAGCGCCCGCCTCACCCTCCTCGCCGGAGACATCTCGGTCGGCCGCCTGGGCGGCCCCGCGGAGATCAGCACCCAGAAGGGCGACCTCCGCATCGCCGAGGCCGTGCGCGGCACGGTCGCCCTGCGCACCGAGCACGGCGAGATCTCGGTCGGCGCCGCCCGCGGAGTCTCCGCCTCCCTGGACGCCGGCACCGCCTACGGCCGGATCCACAACGCGCTCCTGAACACCGAGGGCGCCGCCACCGGCCTGAACATCCACGCGACCACGTCCTACGGCAACATCGCCGCCCGCAGCCTGTAAAGGAGCACCCCTCATGAACATCGACACGATGCGTACGCGGGTCTTACGGCGGGTGGGAGTCACGGCGCTGGCAGCCGCGCTGCTGGCCGGGGCGGCCGCACCCGCGGTGGCCGCCCCTGACGGCAGGGCCGCGCCGCAGACCGCTGCCGGGCAGGACCGACCGGAGCTGCAGAAGGCCATCCAGGGGTTCGTCGATTCCGGTTTCGCCGGGGTGCAGCTGCGCGTGCACGACCAGCGGGGCGAGTGGGTCGGCAGCGCCGGGGTGCGCAAGCTGGGCGAGAGCGCGAAGCCGTCGACGAACGGCGGGTTCTGGGCGGGCAGCGTCGCCAAAACCTTCACCGCGACCGTGGTGTTGCAGCTGGTGGCCGAGGGCAGGATCGGGCTGGACGCCCCGGTGGCCGGCTACCTGCCCCGGCTCGGGCTGGACCGGCGGATCACGGTGCGGATGCTGCTGCAGCACACCAGCGGGCTGTTCAACTACACCGGCGAGTACTACGACGACGGGACGGTCGTGCCGGGGATCCCGGCCACGGGCAAGGAGTGGGTGGACAACCGGTTCCGCTCCTACCGGCCGCAGGAGCTGGTACGGCTGGCGTTGTCCAAGCCGGCGCGGTTCGCGCCGGGGACGGACCAGAACTACTCCAACACCAACTACACGCTGGCCTTGCTGCTGATCGAGGAGGTCACCGGCCGCTCCTACGCCGAGGAGATGCAGCGGCGGATCCTGCGGCCGCTCAAGCTGAGGGGCACCGTGGTGCCGGGTAGCCGGACGCAGATCCCCGGGCCGCACGCCCACGGTTACTACCGCTACCAGGACGACGCCGGCCAGTGGAAGACGATCGACGTCACCCGCCAGAACCTCTCCCTGCTGGCCGGCGCCGGTGACATCATCTCGACCACCCAGGATCTCCGCACGTTCATCTCCGCGCTGATGGGCGGGAAGCTCCTGCCGGCGCCGCTGCTGGCCGAGATGCGCACGCCGCACGGGAAGCTCGGCTACGGCCTCGGGCTGTTCGCTCAGGACCTGGGCCCGAACTGCGGCGGCACCGTCTTCCAGCACAACGGCAGCCCTCCGGGGGGCTACGGGGCGCTGATGTACAGCTCGCCCGACGGCAGCAAGACCCTGACCGCCTCGATCACCGCCGGGGACGCCGCGATCGACCCGGCGCAGGAGTTCCCGAAAGCACTGGGGAAGCTCTTGAAGGAGGTGTTCTGCGATGGTCAGGGGGCGGCCGAGAAGGCCGAGCCGGCTCGGTAGACGGGGCCGCCCCGGCCGGGACGTGTGTTCCGTGTGCGTTCTGCGGTGCGTTTGATCTAGGCTGCGCCTCGGAGGTCCGCATGCACAACGAACAAGACACCCTTTTCGCAGCGGTCGACGCGCTGCTCGCGGAAACGGCGGGCAAGGACGCGCTGCCGCATCCGGACGAGCGGAAGCGGCTGCGCGAGGCGGCGGGGCTCAGCCAGGAGCAGATCGCCAGGGCCCTGTCGGTGCGCCGGGAAACGGTGACCTCGTGGGAAACCGGCCGCACCGAACCCCGCCCCCCGAAGCGCGCGGCCTACCTCCGCCTCCTGGACGGCCTCTCGGACCTCCACCCCGCCACACCCACGCCCACACCCGCGTCCGACCCCACGCCCCCGCCCACGCCCGTGGCACCGACCGCACCTGCGCCGGTGCCGGCGCCGGCTGCCCCCGCCGCACCGGAGGGGCCGACCGCGCCCGTGGCCGCGCCCGGGCCCGTCGCCGGGCCCGCGCCCGAAGCCCCGCCGTCGCCACCGCCCGCCGTAGCGCATGCCGTAGCGCAGCCCGCGGCCGCTTCGGCCTCGGCTCGGCAGCCGCACCGCGCCGCTCCCCCGGCCGGGGCCGTGAAGGCCGCCGTCAAGGTGGCCGTCAAGGCGCCCGTCAAGGTGGCCCGGCCGGCGGTCGACGGAAACGGGCCGCTCGCCGTGCTCGACGGGGCCGGGTACGCACACGCCGCCGGCGGGGTGCTGCTCCGCCACCCCGCCGACGACCTCCCCGCCCTGCTCACCTGGGCCCTCGGCGAAGCCGACCTGCGCTCCCCGCGCCTCCACCCCAACGGCCGGGACGGCGACCCCCTGCTCGTCCTCACCCCCGCCGCCACCGAAGCCCTCGGCCTCCCCCTCGTCCTCGAGGACCGCCGCGGCCTCCGGCTGCCGGAGAACCACCCGGTCGTCAAGCAGCTCACCAAAGCCAAGTGGAAGCTGACCCGCCGCGGCTTCGGCCCGTGGGCCCGTATCTACCGGCCTGCCAGTGCCACCACCGGCCGCCAGTGCGTCCAACTCGCCGTCCTCCCCTGGGGCGCCCTCGATCCCCGCGCCTGGGGCGAGGAGACCGGCGACCTCCCCGCACCGGAGCTCGCCGAGCTGCTCACCACGTACGCCACCCGGGTGCTGACCCCGCGCGGCTCCACCGCCGTCACCGGACTCGAGCTGATGACCTCGCTGCGTCCGCCGACCCGCGCCGCCAAGGACCCCGACACCGGCGCCTGGGTGTCGGCGACCGTACCGGGCTCCCTCACCCGGGCCGTGGACCCCGCTCCCCCGGAGGCCCCCGACGAACACCCGGTGGTCGCCGCCCTCTACCCCCGCTCCCACCAGCGCACCCCCGACGAGG
Source organism: Streptomyces sp. NPDC051211 (assembly GCF_040689505.1). Lineage (NCBI taxonomy): Bacteria > Bacillati > Actinomycetota > Actinomycetes > Kitasatosporales > Streptomycetaceae > Streptomyces > Streptomyces sp. NPDC051211. The sequence continues at coordinate 19,260 of NZ_JBFBAV010000058.1, read as the reverse complement.
TCCTCGACGAGGAGGCGTACGACTGGATCCGCGACCCCGAGCTCCTCACCGACGCCGAGTGCGCCCGTACCCACGCCGTCGGCATCGACGTCAACATGGCCTTCGCGGCCGCGGCCAACCGCCTCCTCGTCGGCACCGGCCCCGCCACCCACACGAAGGAACCCGTCTTCGACCCCAAGCTGCCCGGCAGCTGGCTGGCCGACCTCTCCGCCCTGCCCCTCGACCCGCGCCTGCCCAGCCCCTTCACCTCCCACGGCCGGCCGCCCGCCGGCCCGGCCTGGTACGCGACGCCCACCCTCGCCTACGCCCGCGAGCTCGGCTTCGAGGTCTCCCCCACCGAAGCCTGGGTCCGCCCCGAGAACGGCAACTACCTCGACCGCTGGTACACCCGGCTCCGCGACGCCTACCTGGCCACCATGGCCGACCTCGGCGTGACCACCACCCTCTCGGACGCCGAGTTCCTGAAGGCCATGGCGGTCCACAAACAGCACGACCCGCTCCGGACCGCCGTCCTCTCCGCTATCAAGTCCACCGTCAAGGGCGGCATCGGCAAGCTCCGCGAACGCCCGCAGGGCGCCAACTACCGTCCGGGCGAACCCTGGCCCGCCCTGGAACGCCCCACCTGGCGGCCCGACATCCGCGCCGCCGTCATCTCCACCGCCCGCGTGAACATGCACCGCAAGATGAACAAGCTCGCCACCGCGGCCGGCCTGTACCCCATCGCGGTGCTCTCCGACTGCGCCGTCTACCTGTCCGACGGCCCCGGCCCGCTCGACTTCCTGCCCCGCACCCCGGAGGGCAAGCCGCTCCCCGGCGGCTTCCGCCTCGGTGTCAGCCCCGGCATGGTCAAGCACGAAGGCACCCAGTCGCTGCTCTGGGCCGTCCGGATGCTCGACGAAGGCCACAACCCCGCCCGCCACATCAAGGGCCATGACGCCGCGGTCGACGGAGAGTAGCCACCCCCCATGCCCGAGATCAGCGACGGCCTCACCCGCGCCGACGAACAGAACTTCACCCGGCCCATCCCCAAGTCGGCGGGCGCCCAGATGCGTTTCCTCGTCCGGCAGCTCAAGTCGACCCGGGAGGTGGCCGCTCTCCTCTCCATCTCCCAGCGCACCGTCGAGCGGTACGTGAAGGACCAGATCAAGCAGCCCAAACCGGCACTCGCGGCCCGCCTCGAATCCGAGGTCCGGCGCCGCTGGCAGCCCCTGGTCCGCAAGCGGGCCCGCGCCAAGGCCGCCCGTACCACCGGCCTCGTCATCGAGACCCGGGCCCGGTTCGGTTTCACCGCCGCGCCCGGCAGCACCGACGACGGCCGGATGCGCCGCATCACCCAGCACCTGCCGCCGGAGTACGCGGAACGCCTGTTCGCCGCCCAGGAGGCCGGCGCCGCCGAGGACCGGCTGCGGCAGATCGCCGCCGAAGGGCTGCAGGAGATCTACTTCAAGGACCACGGCACCCGGGCGCAGGGGCTCCTGGTGGAGTTCACCGACATCGACTACGTGGACTTCAACTTCTAGGCCCGGTCCGTACCGGCCTGCGGAGCAGGTAGACGGCCGCCGTCGAGACCAGGACGGCCATGCAGGCGATGAACACCAGGCCCGCGCCCTCCAGTCCGATCGGACCCGACAGCACTCCCACACCGATCACCGGCACCGAGATGCCCGCGTACGCCACCACGAACAGCGTCGAGATCACCGCCGCCCGCCGGTCCGCGGGAGACGCCGCGGCCACCGCGGACAGCGCCCCGCGGAACGCCAGCCCCTGTCCGATGCCGCCGACGAGTGCGCTCAGCACCACCAGCGGCAGCAGGTCCCACCGCAGTGCGCCCGCGAGCAGCGCCAGCCCGGCGAGGAGCCCGGCGCAGCCCAGCGGCAGCGAGCGGCCCACCCCGACCCGGCCGACCGCCAGCTGGCCGGCGGTCGAGGCGAAGAAGGCCAGCGCGACGACCAGGCCGCTCACGGCGTGGTTGTGCACGCCCAGGGACTGGGCGAGGAACGCCGGGCTGACCGAGGTGAACACCCCGAACAGGGCGAACCCCACGAACGAGGCGATCGCCGCGGGCCCGAACACCGCGCGCACCTGCGGGGGCAGGGCGGGGCGTTGCGGCCGTACGGTGCTCAGCGGCCGCCGCTCCCCCACGGTCTCCGCGAGCCGCAGCAGGACGACGGCCGAGCCGGCCACCAGCACGAGGTGCACGGTGAACGGCAGGTACAGCGGCCAGGGGGCGTACTGCGCGAGCAGCCCGGCGAGCAGCGGGCCGCAGCCCAGGCCGCCCATGTTGGCGGCCGTCGCCACGAACGTGGCCCGGGAGGCCCCTCCGTACGGGGCCAGCTCCATGACGTACGCCGTGGCGGCCCCGGTGAACAGGCCAGCGGACAGGCCCGACAGCAGCCGCCCCGCATACAGCCAGCCCAGCCCGGTCGCGCACAGGAAGCAGACAGCGCTGGCCGCGGCGAAGCCCAGGCCGGCGAGCAGCATGGGCCGCCTGCCGACGATGTCCGAGGCGTTGCCCGCGAGCAGCAGTACGCCGATGACCCCGAAGGCGTAGACGGCGTACACGACGGTCACCATCAGCTCGGAGAACCCGAACTTCTCCTGGTAGAGGCTGTAGAGGGGGGTCGGCAGCGTGGTGCCGGCCATGCACACGGCGAACACCGCCCCGCTGAGCAGACACTGCCGCCACCCTCGCCGATCACCGTCCATGCCGCCGACGGTAACCCCGCGCACTGCCCGGACCGGTCCGACGCGGCGCACCCGGCGCGCCGCCGGCTCCGACGGACGGATCGATCACATGGGGAGCGAGCGCAGCCGAACCTCGCCCTCGGGCCAACTCGCGCCGTCGTGCAGGGGTGTCCACATGGTCTGCAGGGGCATGACCACGGGTCCTGTGGGTTGTTCGACCTGGACGTCCCGGTCGAGCAGGTGCCATCCGAGCCGCCGGTACAGGGGGACGAGGGGCGGCCGGCAGAAGAGCAGTCCGTGCTGCGGCCCCATCGTCCGTGCGTGGTCCAGGGCCGCCGTGACGACCGCCCGGGCCAGTCCGCGCCCCCGCAGGTCGGATGCGACGGCCACCCCGCCGACACCCACCACCTGCGTGTCGAGCCCGCCGATGGATACGGGCAGGAGCAGCAGACCGGTGTGCGCGACGAGACGGCCCTCGTGCCGGATGCCGAAGTGCTCTTCCTTGGGCAGCCACGTCAATCCGGCGTCGGCGACGCCGAAGGGGTCGTCGCCGTCGCCGAGGATCTCGCTCTGCTCGGCCTTCGTGTACCGCTCGAGCCGGACCGCGCTCGAGGGCACGGCGTGTAGATGATCATTCATGCCGCCATGATCGCTCCCGCCGCCTGCCGTGGCCAGGGCGGACTGCTGCCCCTGGAGGGCCTGGCCGCACTTTTCGGTTGAACCGGGAGAAAAGCGACCGTCAGAAAGGGCCCCTGGAGGGCCGAACGGCCACTCCCCCATGAGATCGGACCTCCGGGCCGCTACGAGGCCCTCAGGTGAGCACACAGCGGTTTTCACCCCCTGACGCCGGCCCAAAAACCGGCAGAAGCGGCCCGCCGGGGTGGCGGGCCGCTTCCGTTTTTCAAAACCCGGTTTTGAACTGCATGCTGGTTACACCGATTACGGCTGCTCCAGCAGGAGTTCGGCCAGGCGCTGCCGGTACGCATCGTCCGTCAGCTCCCGGAGTCCCCGGACCAGATCCTCGGGCCGATCGACCGCCTCCAGCAACGCGGTCAGCAACGGCAGTACGGGCACGGCGTCCTGTCCCGGCTCGGCCGCCACTCCCCCGGCGAAGGGCAGGGCGACCGGCGGCACCGGAACCTCGCTGCGGGGCTTGACCACCGGAGCCGAGACCGGCTCGGCAACCGGGGCCACGGGCTCGGGCACCGGCTCGGCAACCGGGGCCGGAGCAGCGGACGGAGCCGGAGCCGAAGTTGCTACCGGAGCCGGAGCCGGCGCCGGAGCCGGCGTTGCGACCGGAGCCGGAGCCGGGGTTGCGGCAGCCGGCTTGGTCTTCGGAAGCTCCGACTGGCGCTGCAGTTCCGTGAACTGCGCCCGCTGCTCGTCGTGGTCGGCCGTACGCGATGCCAGCTCGCGGGCCGCCTTCAGCTTGAACACCCCGGCATCCACCCGCCGCTGCAGCTCGGGGGCGAGCCGCAGGAGGGACAGCCGGTGCGAGACGTACATCTGCGACTTGCCGATGCGGGAGGCGACCTTCTCCTGGGAGCCGTACTTCTCCACCAGCCCCTGCAGGAAGGCGGCTTCCTTGCACGGCTCGATCGCCTTGCGGTGGATGTTCTCGATGATGACGGCCTCGTCGAGCAGTCCCTTGCCGTCACCGAGGTGGTCCTGCACCTTGATGTCGATCCGGGTCCAGCCGAGCTGACGGGCGGCTGCGAAGCGGCGGTTGCCGTTCACCACGACCCAGTCCGCGCTGCCGACCGCCTTGGTGTGCTCGGGCTTGAGCCGCAGGAAGACGTCCCGCGAAACCACCACCACCGGCTGGAGCTGGCCCACCTCCTTGAGGGTGAGCATCAGTTCCTCGAAGCCCGGGTCGCTGGTGCTGTACTCGCCCTCCCGGCGCGGGTTGCCGGGGTTGCCGACGACGGTGTGCATCAGCGCGGTGTTCGGCGGGGCCTTCACCTCCGGCTCGGCGGACGCTGCCGCTGCGGCCGACTTCTCCCCGATGAGGCTGGCGAAGTTGGTGCGCTTGCTCATCGGCGCTTGGCCCCCGCTCCGATCTCGAGCGCCAGCTTGTAGAAGTCCTCGCGGGCTTCCATGGCCACCCGGTTCTTCTTGTAGCGGGTGACGACCGTGCCCTCCACCGCCGCGCGGGCGTGCACCTTGTAGTGCCGGATGACGGTGTTGGCGAGGTTCCAGCCGCTGCCTTCGATGAACGCGCGGGTGTCCTCCAGGTCCGCGATGCCATCGCGCGGGTCCCAGTTGTTGATGACCACCCAGTACGGCAGGCCGAGCGGCTTGACGACCTCTTCGATGGTGGTCTGGGTCGGGATGAAGCCCAGCGGCTCCGGCTCGACGGGGATGATGAGGTCGTCGGCGTTGGCGAGCACGGCGCGCATGGCGTCGGCCGCCGCGCTGTCCCCGAACGGGTCGCCGGCCCGGCCCAGCTCGTCCTCCGGCAGGTCCATCCAGCCGGGGGTGTCGATGAAGGCGTGCTTGACCTTGCGGGTCCGCTTCAGGTCGGGGAAGTAGGCCAGGTCCTTGCGGGACTTGGTCTGGATGAAGGAGAAGGGGAGGTCGTCCCCGACCCGCTCCGACCACCAGGTCGCGGAGCCCTGCGGGTCGCTCGAGACGGCGACGACGTAGTCGGGCTCTCCCTGGGGGGCTTCACCGAGAACCTCTGCCGCGACGGCGGCGATATTGACGGTGAGGGTCGATTTACCGACCCCGCCCTTGCGGTTGATGACGGCAGTGATGCGTGCCATGAGTTGGTGCTCCATAGGTTCCGTGTGCTTCCCGGCCACGCAAGGGCCGGTACTAGCGGACCGGGACAGCATTGCACGTCACGGGGTTGCGCCGGAATCGCACACCAGCGAATCCCAGCCGGAGTTCAAAACCCGGTTTTGAAACCGCGGGACGCGCGGACCCGGAACCGTCCGCGGGAGGGCCGGTTTTCCAAAACCCGGTTTTAATGATCTTGAGGGGGAGGGGCGGCCGGGCACCCCGACGCAGGGGACCGAGGGCCACTTTCAAAACCGGGTTTTGAAGAAGCCCGGCTCCCGGGTGCCCCGGCTCGGCACGGCGCGGCGGCAGCGCCGTCCGGCTGAGCGACGTGGGACACGCCCTGTCTTCAAAACCCGGTTTTGAAAACAGGGCCTGGCGGGGGCCGTGCGGTCAGCTCTCCGGGAGGGTTATGCCGAGTTCTCGCATGGCCGGGGAGGGTGGGCCTGCCGAGCGTTGGGTCTTGTGGCCCGTGACGCCGGGGGCCAGGGTGCGCGGGTCGATGGCTTCCGAGGGGGAGCTGGAGGCGTAGCTGCCGTGCGGCTGCTGGTCGCGGTCGTGGGGGAGGAGCCAGAACACCCGGCGCAGGAAGGTGCCCGAGACGCGGGAGGCCTTGGCCGTGCCGGAGAGGGTGGCGTAGCCGACCATGCGGCCGTCCCGGTGGTACGGCGGGCGGCCGCGGCGGCTCTGGAGCCGGTCGAGGGACTGGCGTACGTAGTCCAGTTCGTCGATCGGCTCCAGCCAGACGATTTCCGATTCGTGAGCGATCTGCTGGGGCTCGATGAGGGCGCTCACCGGACATCCTCCTCACCCGGGTCGGCCAGCAGGCCGATCCCGGGGTAGTACTTGCGCTGATTGGAGGTCAGCATCTGCTTCGGGCTGCTCATACCGACGGTTTCCCGGACCCGGGCTGCAAAGGCGCGCGAGGTGACCGGGTTGGCGCCCTCGTCGATGCACCACTGCCGGTACGCCTGGTACATCCGGCTCTGCTCCGCGCGCAGTTCCGGCCCGAGGGCGCAGGCCTCGCCGATGAAGCGGCCCATGTGGTCCTCGGTCTCGGCGTACGCGGTGGTGGCGATGCGCACCCGGCCGGGCCCGGTGAGGTCCTTCTCGCCCGACAGGTAGCGTCGGGCGCCGTCGATCAGCCAGGCGAGGATGCCCGGCCCTTCCTCCTGCACCAGGGCGTCGGCCAGGTTGTCGACCTTCCGGTGGTCGGGGACCACCCGTTCGAACGGAATCAGCCGCATGCGGCGCCAGAAGGCGAAGCCTCCGGTGCCGACCTCGGGCCGGTGGTTGCCCAGCAGCCACAGCTTGTGCGTCGGGTCGAAGGAGAAGAAGTCCTGCCGCATCCGGCGGGCCTTGATGCGGTCGCCGCCGGTGAGCAGCTTGACCCGGGCCTCGTCGAAGCGGTCCCCCGGCTTCAGCTCGGAGCAGACGATGACCCGGCGGCCGTGGAGTTCGGCGAGGTCGGTCGGGTGTCCTTCGAAGGGCTTGGCCATCAGGAAGCCGGGCGGGGCCGCGTCCGCGTAGTCGCCGAGCAGCTTCACCATGACGTCCAGCAGCACGGACTTGCCGTTCTTGCCGAGGCCGTACAGGAAGGGCATGATCTGCGCGCCGACGTCTCCGGTGATGGAGTAGCCGAGCAGCAGGTGCAGGAAGCGGATCATCTCCTCGCCCTCGGCGTCCTCGCCGAAGGTGTCCTGCAGGAACGACTCCCACCGCTTGATCGGGATCGGTTCGGGCCCGACCGAAGTCGCCCGCGAGTGGTAGTGCTTGCTCGGATCGGGGGCGCTGATGAGTCCCGTACGGAGGTCCACGACCCCCTTCGGAGTGCAGAGGGCGTACGGGTCGGCGTCCAGCTGGGTGGCGTTGAGGACCATCCCGGGTGCCGACTTGGCCTGGAGCAGCATCGCCTTCATGCCGGCCGTGGACAGGGCGCGGCGGCGGTGCTGGCGCAGGCTGGTGGTGGTGTGCTCGCCGCTCGGGTCGTGCACGGCCAGCTGTTCGGCCATCTCGCCGGCCGCCCAGACGACGGTGTCGTCCTCGTCGAGTTCCCAGCGGTGCCCGGCCCACTTGTACCAGCCGAGGCCCGGAACGTGCCGGTAGTCCCGCCCGTACAGCCGGACGAACAGCTTGGCGTTTCCGCGGTCGGTGAGGGTGTCCGGGAGCAGCCCGTCCGCGGTCGCCTGGAAGAGGGGTGGCTGGTTCTGTGCGGGCAGCGGGACCGGTCCTGCCTCGAGGATCTGCCGGGCGACGGCCACCGGGTCGAAGTCGCCGCCCGCGGCCGCGTCGAGCGGGGGCTGCATCATCGGCGGCCTCCCGCGTACAGGGGCCGGCTCTGCCCGGCGGTCATGCCGCCGGCGATGATCTGCCGTGCCCTGGCCTGCTGGCCGGGACGCACCCGGTCGGCGACGTCCTGCAGGGCGCGTTCCCCGTCGGCGGCGGCCAGGTGTCCGGCCGCGACCAGTCCGCCCACCGTGTACGCCGCCCGGTTGAGCTTCTCGGAGAAGCCGGCGCCTTCGGACTGCCGCCCGCATTCGGCGACTTCTGCCAGGACGGTGCTCAGTACGGCGGCGGCCTTGTCGCGGCCGCCGCAGGCCGTCAGGACGGCCTGCCGGGCCCGGGCGGGCACCTCGGGCCGGGCGGCGGGCGGGGGAGCGGTCCGAGCGGCCCGGGCAAACTGAGACCCAGGGGAGCCCTGAGAGCCCTGGGCGCGGGCCAGATGGCCCGTACGGGCGAGTTCCCCGGCCAGCCAGTCGGGGAGTTCGGCAGGGGTCCGGCAGGGGCCCACGGCCTCGTACCGGCCCGCCTCGGTCACGGTTCCGGGCGCGACGATGTAGCCGCCCTCCCCGCGTACGTCGACCTGCCAGGCCAGCGCCCGGCCGCGGCTGGACCCGGTGGAGCACAGCCAGCTCCGCCCGGCGCCTGCCCGGTACCAGAGGTGCAGCCCGCCGGAGGGGGTCCGGACCCGCAGGGTGTTCTCGTCTCCGGCGGGGTCGGGTGCGCCGTGCAGTGCGGCCAGTACGGCCAGGGTGTGGAAGCCGTTGGCCAGTCCGGTCAGGTCCACGCTGTCGGGGATGCCGATGCCCGGCAGGATCCGGTCCCGGGCGGGGACAGCGCCGGCGTGCGCGTCCACGTCGATGACGACGAGCCCTGCGGGGCCGGTTGCGACTCCGATGCCGAAGCCTGGGTTGGCGCCCCACCAGGCGTCGATGCGGGCCGGGTCGGTGGTGGCCGCGTGGAAGCCGTGGCACCAGCGCCCGACCGGGATGCAGGGGCAGCCCGCCGCCCGGTGGTCGGCGGCGCGGCACAGCACGCAGTTCTTCGGCGGGGTCTTGAGCAGGGGAGCGAGCGGGTGCACCGGCCAGCCCTGCTCGGCACACCACCGGGCGACCGCACGGGAGGGGGACGCGAGGGGCGTCATATGGCCACCTGCCGGTCGGTGGCGGAGACGGCCCGTGAGTCGCTGCACGAAACCTGCAGCTCAGAGGGCATGTCCAACTCCAACAGCGACCGAAGCGACTCAAACTCAACTATGGGGCCGTCACACCCTAGCGGACGGCTGCTCAAAGCGGACGGACCGGACCGGCGTGGCGAACGGGTGACGGCAGCAGCCCGATCGGGGGCCAAATCCGGGGCCGAGTCCGGGGCCAAATCCGGGGCCGAGTCCGGCCTCTGGCAGGGGGCAGCGACCGGCAGCGACCGGGCAGCGACGGAACGTCCTGCGGAAAGCGACTGAGCCGTTTCGGTCGCTGCTTCGGTCGCTGGGAAAAATTCGCAGGTCAGAGTGGGTCCTTAAGGCAAAACAGCGACTGAAGCGACTGAAGGTCTCTATCTATGACACGAATGCGCGCGCGCGAATGTCTTCATATACCGGAACTTGAGTCGCTTCGGTCGCTACTTGATCTTCACATGCCCCCTGACCTGCGGAAACGTCCAGCGACCGAAGCAGCGACCGAAGGTCTTCAGTCGCTTTTCGTTCAGTCGCTGAGCCCCCGAAGGGTCCACGGGGTCAGCGACCGAAGCGACCGAAGCGACTGGAGCGACCGAACGGGCCGGCCGGACCGTCTCGGCCGGCCGGACCGAACCGGCCGAGGACCCGGGCCAGCTCGCGCGCCGAGCCGCGGCCGCCCCCGGCGGTGCCCGCCACCGCGACCGGGGGCGGCGGCCAGCCGTGCGCGGCGATCCGCTCGGCGACCTCCGCGGCCAGGGCCGCCGCCCCGGAGAAGCAGCCCAGCACCAGCGGCCGGCCCGCCGCCAGGACCGGGCGGAGAGCGGCCAGACAGGCCGCCGCGTCCGCCGGGACCCCTGCCGGCAGGGTGGCCAGCTCCTGCGCGCCCGCGTACGTCTGGACCAGGGCCTCGTAGCAGTCGGGGGGCGTGCCCGGCGGCGGGATGAGGCAGACGGTCCCCGCCCGGGGGTCGGCCGCGTGCCGCAGGGTCTGCAGGCCCGCGGGCGGCCTGGGCGCCACCCTGGGCACCGGGGCGTCGGAGAGCCCCGCCAGGACCTCGCCGACCGTGGTGGAGTCCCGGGCGACGACGGGCAGCTCGCGCAGCAGCCGGACGGTCTGGGCGAGGATCTCGGCGGCATCGCCGTCGCCGATCCGGCTGCGGTCGTGGACGGCCGTCAGCACCAGGCCTCCCGCGGAGTCGTGGTGGGCGCAGAGGCTGAACGGCACGCCCGTGTGCGGGCCCACGGCCTCCGGCGGGTCCACCCGCACCCCCTCGGCGGCGAGCGCCTCCCGCAGGAACTCCCGGGACATCCGGGCGGTGTGCGGGTTGGAGCTGTCGGCGGGCGCCTCGAAGGCGAGGACTGATTCGGTGAGTTCGGGCTCGTACGGGGTACGCCCCGCCCAGGCGTGGATCTGCCCGGCCGAGATCCACTCGTAGGCGGCCGCGTCGAGGGCGTGCCCGGTCAGGCCGGACAGCAGCTCCGCGACGGGGGCGCCGGGGTCCACGACGGCGTGCCGGGGCAGGTGGGCCTGCAACGGGCCGGGCAGGCGCTCCACCCCGTCCAGCAGGATCCCCCGGCCGGAGGCCGCCACGGAGAACGCCACGTGCGGCTCGGAGCCGGCCCGGTGCAGCAGGAGCGCCCAGGCGGCCTGCAGGGCGGTGCTCTCGGCGGCGCCACGGCGTGCCGCCCAGTCCCGCAGGCGGGCGGCCTCGGGCGGGGTGAGCCGTTGCCGGGTCCGGCCGTGCCCGTGCCGCCCGGTGGGGCGGCCGCCGGGGAGTGCGGGCAGGGTCGCGGCACCGCGCGGGGGAGCGGCGGCGGCCCAGTAGGCGCGGGCGGCCGCCAGGTCCTGGGAGGACCACCAGAGCAGGTGGTCGCGCAGGTCGGGGCGGCGCGCGCCGCCCAGCGGGCGGCCGCCGGCCAGGTAGGCGCGGTAGAAGGAGTCCAGCAGGAGGCGCATGCTGCGGCTGTCCAGGAACGCGTGGTGGTAGGTGACGAGGACGCGGGTGGCGGCGGGTTCGTCGAGGACGGCGATGCGCAGCGGGCCGGGCCGGTGCAGGTCGAACTCGCGCTGCCGTTCGCTCAGCAGGAGGGTGGGCCAGTCGGTGGTCCCGGGCGGGTACCGGACGATCTCGGGAGCGGCGACGGCGTGCACGACGACACCGGGGCCGGCCCAGGCGCCGGCCGCGGGTCCGCCGCCGGTCGGACCCGCCGTCCCGGCACCTCCTGCCGTTCCCGCCGTCCCGGCACCTCCTGCCGTCCCGGACGTCCCGTACGCCGCCGCTCCCGGGGCGAGTGCCGCGCGCAGGGTGGCCTCTCCCCCGGACACCGCCTGCCAGGCGGCGGTGAACCGCTCCGTGTCCAGCGGCCCGTGCCACCGCCAGTGCAGCTGCTCGACGTGCAGCCCGCTCCCGGGGTGCGCGAGTCCGTCGAGCAGGACGTCGCGCTGCACCGAGGTGACCGCACCGGCGGCCGACCGGTCGCCGGGGTCACCCATGGCGCCGCAGCCGCCGGTTCCGCCCGTTGCGCCCGATCCGCCGGTTCCGCGGCCGCACCGCCGCCCCGCCCCGGACGGCTCCGGGAGCGCCGCGGCGGCCCGGCCCGGCTCCCCTTCGTCGGGGAGCGAGGTGAGCAGGTCGGCCAGCGGGCCCGCCGGAAACGGCGGCGGGGGCAGCAGCAGGGTGTGGTGGAGGGCCGTGTGGCGGTGCAGGGTCGGGATGCACGGCGCCAGCAGCGACCGTGCCGCCTCCCACGCCCTCGGGGTCAGCGGCCCGTACAGGTCCAGGGCGGGCGGCGGACCCGGTTCGATGACCACGGTCATGTGCGCCACGGTCGTCGGCTCCTCCCTGGCTGGGGGTACGGGCGTACAAAGGGGACCGAGTATGCGAGACCCCGCCACGCGGCGCTGACACGCCGCTGACACGCCTTCCCGTTTCCCGCCGGATCACAGCATCCGTACGGCGGACTCGGCGTGCCGCCGGGCCAGTTCGAGGGTGCTGAGGCTGGCCCGGCCGAGGGCCTCCCGTACGTGTGCCCGGGCGTCGGCGAGGGTGGCCCCGCGGCCGAGTTCCCGCTCGACGGCCTCCTCCCGCAGCAGCACCCGGTGCTGGGCCACCGCGGTGACGCCCGTTTCGTCGGGCAGCAGGGACCACTCGCCGGCGTGTGCCGCCAGCAGGGCCGGCGGCCTCGTCTGCTTGTGGACGATCCGCCCGGCGTAGGGGAAGCAGATCCGGACGGACTCCGTGTGGTGCTGCCGGCCGTCCCCGGTCCGGGTGTCCATGCTCACCATCTGCACGCCGGGGGAGTCCTCGGTGACCTCCGCCCGGGCGACGTGCGGCACCCGGCCGGGCCAGTCGGCGATGCCGTACAGGAAGTCGTAGACGAGCTGGGCCGGGCCCTTGACCCGTACCGCGTCCTCGAAGGCCAGCAGCAGCCCGTCGAGCCTGCCCCAGCGTTCGGCGGTGTCCTTCAGCTGTGCCAGCTCGGCCAGGCTGTTGGTGTCGGTGGCGCGGCGGACCCACTCGGCGTCCCCGGGGCGGTCCGCGGCGACCTCGTACTCGTGGCTCAGGAGCAGCCGGGAACGGTCCGGCCCGAGCTCCTCGACGGTCCAGCTGCCGCCCATCGCGAGGAGGGGGGCGGCCGGCAGCTCCTGGCGGAAGTCGATGCGGCGGGCGCAGGCGTCCAGCGTGCGGCGGGAAAGCCAGGAGGAGACGCTGCCGTTGGCGGTCGCCCAGATCCGGAAGCGGTCCCGCACGCCGTCGAAGTCGAGCCGCTCGACATGGATGCTCGGCGGGACGAACAGCGGCCACTGGGTGGTGTCTGCGATCAGCGCGTAGACCACCCCCGCGGGAGCGGCCACGTCCACCGCGTACGACAGGCGGTGCACTCGGGGACCTGACATCGGATCACACCTCTCTCCCCCCGCGCCCCCATCCTGACGGCAGTTCCCGGAGAACCGCTCGAGAAGTCCTCGAATCCCGCTCGGGGAAAGCGGAGGCCGATGACAGGGGAGTGGGAGAGGAGTGGAAGGAAATGACGGCGGTGCATCGACGGGGCACATGCACCACGCACGGACCATGCCCGATGTCGCCGGAACCTTGAGCGGGTGTCTAGCAGTTCTCGCAGGTCAGGCGTGTTCCGACAGGCCGGAACCTGTTAGGTTGCCGGGCGTGGGGATTGCCGCCCGACCCTGATTCCGATGGTTTTCGAACGCCGCTGTCTCGTCTTTCCGCGGTCCCGCCGGAATGCCGGAAGGAGCACAGATGGAATTCGCCGCACCAGCCGACGGGCCGTACGACTTCCGCATTCTGGGCCCCGTGGAGGTACACGACCGGCGCACCGGCTCCTGGATCGCGCCGCCCGGCCCCAAACAGCGCATCCTGCTCGCCGCCCTGGTGGTCCGGGCCGGGGAGGTGCTCACGGCCGACCGGCTCGTCGACGAGCTCTGGGGCGACGTACCGCCCATGGCCGCGGCCAACGCCCTCCAGGCCCATGTGGCCCGGCTGCGCAGGCTGTTGCAGGCGCCGGGGGAGGGCGGGCAGGACCGGATCGCCACCCACCCCATGGGCTATCTGCTGCGCCCGGGCCGCACCGCGACCGACGCCCAGCAGTTCCACCGGCTCTCCGCGGAGGGCCGCGACGCGCTCGCCGCCGACCCGGCGCGCGCCGCCGCCGTGCTGCGCCGGGCCCTGGACCTGTGGCGGGGGCCCGCCCTGGAGGACTGCGGGCGGGGGGCGATCTGCGCGCGGGAGGCCGACCGGCTGGAGGAGTTGCGGCTGACCACACTGGAGACCCTGTACGAGGCCGGTCTGCGGGTGCCCGGCGTGCGCCCGGGGGAACTGGCCGCGGAGCTGGAACGGCTGACGGCCGATCATCCGACGCACGAGCGCTTCTACGACCTGCTGATGACCGCCCTCCACCGGGCGGGGCGCCGGACCGAGGCCCTCGGCGTGTACGAGCGGGCCAGGCGGCGGCTGCTGTCCGAACTCGGGGTCGAGCCCGGCCCGGCCCTGCGCGGCCGGATGGAGACGATCCTCCGGAACGCCCCTGCCGGCCCCCCCAACCCCGGCGCTCCCGGCGGCCCCCGGGACCCCGGGCCGGCGGACGAGGCCCTGCCGGCCTTCTCGCCTGACGCGGCGGCCCTGCTGGACCTGGGCACCGAGATCGCCCGTCTCCGCCGGCACGTCGAAACCCTGTCCCGCGCGCACCAGGAGCTGGCCCGCCGGATCGACGCACAGCTCGGCAGCTCCCGCTGACCCGGGGCGGGCCGACGACGCCCGAAAGGCGCAACTGCGAAGGCATCGCGCCTGGTCACGGGGTGTACGAGGGCAGTAGCTGCAATCGGATCCGTGTGCCACGGTGACTCCCATGGAGGGGAATCCGCACACCCACGACCACACACACGGCCGCGACCACGACCACGGCCGCGACCACGACCACGACGACACCCACGGCCACCATCCTCACGACCGTGACCCTGGGCACCGGCACGAGCCCGGGAGTTCACGGCCGGCCTGGCCGGCCCGGCTGCGGCATCGGATCGCCCATGTGGTCACGCCGCACCATCACGATGCCCGGGACAAGGTCGATGCGGCGATGGAGACCTCCCGGGAAGGGATGCGCGCGCTGTGGATCTCCCTGGCCGTGCTGGGGGCGACCACCGCCGTCCAGGCCGTGATCGTGGCCCTGTCCGGCTCGGTGGCGCTGCTCGGCGACACGGTCCACAACGCCGCCGACGCGCTGACCGCCGTCCCGCTGGGCATCGCGTTCGTGCTGGGGCGGCGGGCGGCGAACCGCCGCTACACCTACGGCTACGGCCGTGCCGAGGACCTGGCCGGCATCCTCATCGTGGCGACCATCGCCGCGTCCGCGGCCCTTGCCGCCTGGGTGGCCGTCGACCGGCTGCTCAACCCCCGCGACATCACCCACCTGTGGGCGGTCTCCGCCGCGGCGCTGACCGGGTTCGCCGGCAACGAGTGGGTGGCCCGCCACCGCATCCGCACCGGCCGGAGGATCGGCTCCGCCGCGCTGGTCGCCGACGGCCTGCACGCCCGCACCGACGGGTTCACCTCGCTCGCCGTGCTCCTCGGGGCCGGCGGCGCCGCGCTCGGCCTGCGCGCCGCGGACCCGGTCGTGGGCCTGCTCATCACCGTCGCGATCCTGTTCGTCCTCAAGGACGCCGCCCGCGAGGTCTGCCGGCGTCTGATGGACGCGGTCGACCCCGCCCTCGTCGACGCCGCGGAGCACGCGCTGCGCGATGTGGAGGGAGTGAGGGACGTCGGGCAGGTACGGATGCGGTGGATCGGCCACGCCCTCCGCGCCGAGGCCGACATCGTGGTCGCCCCGCACCTGACCGTCGTCCAGGCCCACGAGCTGGCCGTCGCCGCCGAACACGCCCTGATCCACCGGGTTCCGCGACTGACCGCCGCCACCGTCCACACCGACCACGCCCCCACCGGCAGCCACGACCCGCACGCGGCCCTCGCCCACCACGGAGGCCGGGCCCACGCCTGACGCGCGTCACGCGGCGTCGAGCTGGTGTCAGTCGTCGATCGCCTGGTAGAGCGTGGTCCAGAAGTCGTGGATGAGCCGCACCGGGTCCGGGACGGACGTTCCGACCTGGGTGAGCAGGATTCCGGTGAGCCGGTGGTCCGGGTCGGCGTAGGTCGAGGTGCCGCTTCCGCCGTCCCAGCCGAACTGGCCGATGGGCGCGTAGTCGCCGCGGTAGGTGCGCACCGCCATGCCGAAGCCCCAGCCGCCGTGCTGCCCTTGGCCGTACGACACATGGACGTTGTTGACGGCCATGGCGTGTCGGGCGGCTTGCTGCTCGGGCGTGAGGCGGTTGGTGGTCATCAGCCGGACGGCGGGCCGGGACAGGATCCGCTCGGTCCCGTGCATGCCGTCGTTCAGGAGCATCCGGAAGTAGGCGTGGTAGTCGTCGGCGGTGGACACCAGTCCGCCGCCGCCGCCCTGGAACGCCGGAGGCTCGCTGTGGCGTCCCCCCTCGGCCTCGTCCCACACCATGAACTCTCCGGTCTGCGGGTCCGGGGCGTAGAGGGGCGGCAGCCGGTCGATCTTGTCGGCGGGCACGTGGAAACCGGTGTCCTTCATGCCCAGCGGGCCGAAGATGCGTTCCCGCAGGAACGCCTCGTAGGACTGGTTCGTGACCCTGGCCACGAGCACGCCGAGCAGATCGTGGCTGATGTGGTACTGCCAGCGCTCTCCGGGCTGATGCATCAGCGGAAGGGCGCCGAGGCGGCGCATCCACTCGTCCGGCTCGGGCATCGGCTCCGGCAGATTGGGCGTGAGCCCCTGCTGGAAGACGGTGTTCATGATCGGTGTGCCCAGCGCCGTCATATCCATGCCGAGCCCGAAGGTGGAGGTCAGCACGTCCCGTACGGTGATCGGCCGCCGCGCCGGCACGGTGTCGTCCAGCGGGCCGTCGATCCGCTTCAGCACCTGCCGGTCGGCGAGTTCGGGCAGCCACGGATCCACCGGGTCGTCCAGCCGCAGCCTGCATTCGTCGAGCAGGATCATCGCCGCCGCCATTGCGACCGGCTTGGACGTGGACGCCATCCGGAAGATCGTGTCCCGGCGCATCGGCGCGCCACCGTCGTGGCGCATGGTCCCGATCGCTTCGACGTGCGTCTCATCACCCCGGCCGACCAGGGCGACGAGTCCGGGTATCTTCCCGGACTCGACATGCCGTTCCAGCACCTCGCGCACCTTGCGCAGTCCGGTCTTGGAGAAGCCGCTGTTGTCCGTTCCCACGGTGAAACTCCTTGCGTCCGCCACCAACGTTCGGCAATCACTGAACATCGGCGACGGTACATTGCGTTCATCGATCCGTCAAAGATCAAAAAAGATCGATCTCGCTTAGCCATCACGGCAGTTGAGGATTCATTGCAATGATGGTGACACTGAATGCAATGGGCGATCGGGGTCGTGATTGCAATGGACTGCGTGCGAACGCATACTTGCCGCGGGGGTGCGGGCGCCGAGCCCCGCGCATGTGGGGCGATAGGAGACGAGCACAGATGCCCGGAGGCAGGCTCACCAACGAGGAGCGTCAGCACATCGCCGAGGGGCTGGCCGAGGGGCTCGGATACACAGAGATCGGCCGGCGTCTGGGGCGGCCCGCCTCGACCGTCATGCGGGAGGTCACTCGGAACGGCGGCCCCGAGGACTACGGGGCGGACCGGGCGCAGGAGGCCACACGCCATCGTGCACGCCGGCTCAAGCAGGCTCGGCCTCCGGCGCCGCCGGTCCCCGACAGCGCCCACGGGCGGGACCCCCGGGCGGTCCGGGACTTCACGGAATCCTTCACCGCCCTCCTCGAAGAGCAGGGCCTGCCCCGGATGATGGCCAGGGTGCTGGCCTGCCTGCTCGTCACCGACTCCGGCACCCTCACCGCCGCTGACCTGGTCCAGCGGCTCCGCGTGAGCCCGGCGTCCGTCTCACACGCCGTCACCTTCCTCGAGCAGCAGGGAATGCTCAGGCGGGAACGAACTCCGGGCGAGCGCCGCGAACGCTATGCCATCGACGACGAGATCTGGCTCCTGTCCACCCTTGCAGCTCTGCAGATGAACGACACGCTGGCGGCCGCATCGCGGCGCGCGACCGAGGTTCTCGGGGCCGCCACTCCGGCGGGCGCCCGCTTCAAGTCCTCCGCCGAGTTCCTCCTCCTCGTGAACGAGGCCCTCCAGAAGGTCATGGAGCAGTGGCGGCAGAGCCGGGCCGCCCGCAGCGCCGGGCGGCAGTAGGCACCCGCTGCCGGGCGAACAGCGGGTCCGTGGAGCAGCTCCTGCGGCCTTGCGGGCAGGTCAGGAACGGACCGCGTCCAGTACGGAGTCCAGGCCGCGCGGGCGGTCCGCGGTGCGCTCGGCGATGGCGGCGGCCAGCGCGGCCGGCGTGGGGTGGTCACGGAGGGATTCCGCCGGCAGGCGCACGCCGAAGGTCCGGTTGATCAGCGCCATGAACTCCGCCGCGTGCAGCGGGTTCAGGCCGAGTTCGGTGAAGGCGGAGCGCGGGTCGATGGAGCGGATGTCGCGGCACAGCAGTGCGGCGAGCCGCTTGTGCAGTTCCTCGGTGATCCCGTCGACGGAGGCCTCGACCGCGGCCGCCCGCGGGGCCGGTGCGGCCTCCGCCAGTTCCAGGGCGACCTGACGGGCGAACAGCGCGGGGGTCGGATGGTCGAACAGGTCGGTGGCCCGCGCCCGGACCCCGTACCGCGCGTTGACCACGGCGATGAACTCCAGGGTCAGCAGGGAGTCCAGACCCAGCACGGGGAAGGTCTGGTCCGGGTCGATCTTGTCCCGCTGGACCCGCAGCACGTCGCCGAGCACTCCGACGAGGTCGGCCAGCATGGTCTCGGGCGGCACGGCCGGCGCCGCATGCTGCTCACTCGTCATCGGTGGCTCCTTCACAGGATCGGTGGGGCGCGGTCACGGGCAGGACGCCGTGAGCTCCGCTGCGGTGTCGGCGGTGTCCGGGGCCGAGGTGCGGTACTTCGTCTCCCGGCCGGCGGGCACCAGGCTGGGCAGCAGCAGCGTCCACAGCGCACCGACCCGGCGCCGGAGTTCCCCGTACGGCATGCCCGTACCGGCCATCACCTCGATGCCGCAGGCGGCTGCGGCGACCAGGGATTCGGCGCTCTCCCAGCGGCTGTTCCCGCGCAGCTCGCCCGCGTCGCGGGCCTGCCGCAGCAAGCCGCACACGGCCGCGATCCACGCCCGGTGGAAGTCCGTGACCGGCTGGTGCCCGGTGCACTCCTTGGTGATGCGGAAGCTCGCGGGGATGGCGGGCTCCTCGTGCAGGGTGCGGGCCAGCCAGTGCGTGAGGTCGACCAGTGCCTGGAGCGGGGGGACACCCCGCTCGCGCAGGGTGCGCACCGAGTCGTTGAGCATGGTGATGCCGCGCTGCTGTACGGCTTCGGCCAGCTCGTCCTTGGAAGCGAAGTGGAAGTAGAGGGCTCCCTTGGTCACGCCGGCCGCCCCGGCGATGTCGCCGAGGGTCGCGTTCGCGTAGCCGTTCCGGTTGAACAGCTCGGCACCGGCGTGGACGAGCTTCCGGCGCGTCCGCTCCGACCTCTCCTGCACCGCACCGCCTCCTCGGCCCATGGCGGGACCCCTGGTCTTGCCTGCTGTCATGTCAGCCCACGCGTGCGAGTCGGTCGGCTCCGCCGTCGGCGGGCTCGACGGGGTGCTCGGGACCGGCCATGAGGATCGACCTCTGCAACCGGCGCAGCGCCGCGGAGGGTTCGAGTCCGAGTTCGCGGACGAGGGTGGCGCGTAGGCGTTGGTAGACGTCGAGGGCTTCGCCGCGGCGTCCGGAGCGGTGCAGGGC
>NZ_JBFBAV010000057.1:0-37723 GCF_040689505.1 Streptomyces sp. NPDC051211 | reverse complement strand
ACGGCGTGGGGCGCCGCGCCGCAGGGCACGGCGTGGGGCGCCGCGCCGCAGGGCACGGCGTGGGGCGCCGCGCCGCAGGGCACGGCGTGGGGCGCTGCGCCACAGGAGTGGGCCGGCTACCAGCCCTCCAGGGGTGGGGCGATCTGTTGGGACGGGGGGACCCAGGGTTCCGTCAGGACGGCCCAGACCGTGAAGGCCACCGCCGCCGTCACCAGCAGCCACCACCCCAGCCGCCGCCAGACCCGCCGCCGCCGAAGCAGTCTCGCCCCGCGCGTCGCAGCGGACGAGGCGAGGTCCGGCGGCACCGCCGGATGCGGTCCGTCCAGCATCCGGCGGACGTCGAGTTCCTTCCGGTCGGGCGCCGCGCTCATGCCGCTGCCGCCGACCGCAGCGTCGCGATCGCCCGCCCGCGCAGCGCACGCACCCGCTCCACCGGAAGCCCCAGCTGCGCAGCCGCCTGCCCTTCGGCCACGCCCTCGTACACCGTCAGTACGATGACCAGCCGCTGCTGCGGCCGCAGCCGGGACAGCGGCCCGCCGCGGCTGCGGTGGTGGCGCCAGGCCGTGCGGGCGAAGGCGGCGCACAGCTCCTGCCGGGTGTGGTCGTACGGATCGTCGCCCCGCAGCCGCGGCCAGTCCGCGAACGTCCGGGCCAGCGCACCGGCCAGCAGCTGCCGGGCGGCCGCACTCTCCCCCTCGGGCTCCGCCGTCAGCAGCATGGCGACATGCAGCAGCCGACCCGCCGCCCCCGCGACGAACGCCTCGAACTCCCGGTACCCCGGGCGGATTTGGTGCCCGTTCACACAGTCATAGTGCGGGCAGCCGGCCCGCCCGGGTCAAGAGGTCGGACCGCCCTCGGAGGCTGCTCCCATCAGGTCCGACAGCGACAGGTTGAAGCGGGTGAGCAGGGCGGTGAAGGACTCGCGCTCCTCCTCGGTCCAGCCTTCCGTCACCCGGGCCATCAACTCGCGGCGCGAGGAACGTACTTCCTCCAGCCGGGCGAGGCCGCGCGGTGACAGGGCGAGGACCACGGCCCGGCCGTCCTCGGGGTGCGAGGTGCGCTTCACCAGGCCGGTGTCGACCAGCGGCGCGACCTGCCGGGTCACCGTGGAGGAGTCGATCCCCATGCCGCCGGCCAGCGCCTTGACGCCCATCGGGCCTTCCAGGTCGAGGCGGTTGAGCAGCAGGTACGCGGCGCGGTCCATCGAGTTGCGGGCCTGGCCGACGCCGCCGAGGCGGGTCTGCTCGGCGCGGCGGGCGAAGAGCGCGACCTGGTGCTGCAGTGCGTCGAGGAGGCCTGCTCCGGCGGGAGTACCGTCGGGCGCGGCGGGCGACGCCGGCAGATCGGGATTGGCCGGGGTGGAGGACATGGCCGTGGGCTCTCTTCGCGTGGGGCCGACAGGGATGGGGGACAGCGTACGCGGCCGGACTGTGGCCCGTATGCGTCGTGCCGGAACTGGCGGTGCCGGATCCGGCACGGAAGGCAGGCCCGCCGGTCCCGGGCCGTGCCGGGGGCAAGTGTGCGGCAGTTCGCCCCTGTCGCGTACGACGTTCCGCATGGCGAGATCCGGCCAGGGGGACGCTGAAGGGGGATGGCCGGGTGGGGCGCTCCACCAGGTGGGATGGCCGGGCGAGAACCCCAGGGCGGCCCTCGCATCCGGGCGCCGCTTGGCCTGGACCGCGCGCGACCCGCCACCCGGCCGCGGCCGCCCGCCGCCCGGCTCGTCGCCCCGGCAGGGCCGCGTCGGCCTGCCCCGCCGCCCCGATCGGCGCCCCGCGCCGGGTCCCGCGGGGCCTGCCAGACTTGCGGCATGAGCTACCGCGTGCCCCAGCCCGTCCCCCAGGTGATCCTCGACGACGTCCGGGGGGCGCAGAAGATGCTGTCCGGGGTGGCGCGGATGACCGCCATGGAGGGCAGTCGGCACCTGTCCGCGCTCACCGGCTCCCCCGTCCACTTCAAGTGCGAGAACCTGCAGCGCACCGGCTCCTTCAAGCTGCGCGGAGCGTACGTACGGATCGCCGGCCTGCGCCCCGAGCAGCGCGCCGCGGGGGTGGTGGCGGCGAGCGCCGGCAACCACGCGCAGGGGGTGGCTCTGGCCTCCTCCCTGCTCGGGGTCCGCTCCACCGTGTTCATGCCGCTCGGGGCCCCGCTGCCGAAGGTGGCCGCGACCCGTGAGTACGGCGCCGAGGTGCGGCTGCACGGCCATGTCGTGGACGAGACGCTGGAGGCCGCCCAGGACTACGCGGACCGGACCGGGGCGGTGTTCATCCACCCCTTCGACCACCGCGACATCATCGCGGGCCAGGGCACGGTCGGCCTGGAGATCCTGGAGCAGTGTCCGGAGGTGCGGACCATCCTGGTCGGGATCGGCGGCGGCGGGCTGGCCGCCGGCATCGCGGTCGCCGTCAAGGCGCTGCGGCCGGACGTGCAGGTGATCGGGGTGCAGGCGGCGGGTGCGGCCGCCTACCCGCCCTCGCTGGCGGTCGGCCACCCGGTGTCCATCGACAACCCGAACACCATGGCCGACGGCATCAAGGTGGGCCGCCCCGGCGACGTGCCCTTCAGGATCATCGACGAGCTGCTGGACGACGTCCGCACGGTCTCCGAGGACGCGCTGTCCAGTGCCCTGCTGCTCTGCCTGGAGCGGGCCAAGCTGGTGGTGGAGCCGGCCGGCTGCAGCCCGGTGGCGGAGTTGCTGAGCGAGCCCGAGCGGTACGGCGGGGGCCCGGTGGTGGCCGTCCTGTCCGGCGGCAATGTGGATCCGCTGCTGCTCCAGCGGATCCTGCGGCACGGCATGGCCGCGGCGGGCCGCTACCTGTCGCTGCGGCTGAGGGTGGCGGACCGGCCGGGGGCGCTCGCGGGACTGCTGGGTGTGCTGTCAGTGGTGGATGCCAATGTATTGGACGTGAGCCATGTCCGGACCGACCCGCGGCTGGGGCTCACGGAGGTGGAAGTGGAGCTGCACCTGGAGACCAAGGGGCCGGAGCACTGCACGGAGGTCGCGCGGGCCCTGCGCGGCGCCGGCTACCTCGTCATGAGTTGAGCCGAGTACCGGCGCACCGCGAGCCCGTGTGCCGGGACGTGCGGAAGCGAAACTGCCGCGCGGTACGCGATATAGCGCGATAGCGTGTCGCTCACTTGGGTGCACCCCTGGGTACCGCCCATACGATTTGCGTAGGAAACACCCGAATCACGCTGGGAGAATTCCATATGCCAGGCGCGATCTACGCCGAAGGTCTGGTGAAGACCTTCGGCGACGTACGGGCCCTGGACGGGGTGGACCTCGATGTCCCCGAGGGCACCGTCCTGGGCCTGCTCGGCCCCAACGGAGCGGGCAAGACCACGACCGTCCGGGTCCTGACCACCCTCCTGCAGCCCGACAGCGGCAAGGCCACCGTCGCCGGGATCGACGTACTGAAGCACCCCAACGAGGTCCGGCGCTCCATAGGCCTGTCGGGCCAGTTCGCGGCCGTGGACGAGTACCTGACCGGCCGCGAGAACCTCCAGATGGTCGGGCAGCTCTACCAGATGAGCTCCAAGGCGGCGAAGGCACGCGCGGAGGAGCTGCTCGAACGGTTCAACCTCACGGACGCCGCCGACCGCACGGCCAAGACGTACTCGGGCGGTATGCGCCGCCGCCTCGACCTCGCGGCCGCGCTGGTCGTCCGCCCTCCGGTGATGTTCATGGACGAGCCGACCACCGGCCTCGACCCGCGCAACCGCCAGGCCCTGTGGGACGTCATCGAGGAGCTGGTGGCCGGCGGCACCACGCTGCTGCTCACCACCCAGTACCTGGAGGAGGCCGACCGGCTGGCCCACGACATCTGCGTCGTCGACCACGGCAAGGTCATCGCCCGCGGCACCTCGGACCAGCTCAAGGCCCAGACCGGCGGCGAGCGGGTGGAGGTCGTGGTGCACGACCCCGCGCACATCGCCACCGCCCGCACCGTGCTGTCCGGCTTCGGCAAGGGCGAGACCACGGTCGAGGAGCACACCCGCAAGCTCACCGTGCCGGTGAGCGGCGGCGCCAAGCTGCTCGCCGAGGTCATCCGCGACCTGGACGGCCAGGGCATCGAGATCGACGACATCGGCCTGCGCCGGCCCACCCTCGACGACGTGTTCATCTCCCTCACCGGCCATGCGGCCGCGCTGACGGAGGAGGAGAACGGGGACCAGGCGGCCGACCGGGCGGCCCGGGGCGGGCGCAAGGCGCGGAAGGAGACGGCCAAGTGAGCATCGCCAACGACACGCACGTGACCGACTCGCCGGTCGCGCCGCGCCCGCGCGGCGGGGTCGTCCAGTCCGTCAACGACTCGCTGGTCATCGCCAAGCGCAACCTCATCCGGATGTCCCGCATCCCCGAGATGATCATCTTCGGTGTGATCCAGCCGGTGATGTTCGTCGTGCTGTTCAGCTACGTCTTCGGCGGCTCGATCAGCGTGGGCGGCAGCACCTCGCCCCAGGACTACCGGGAATTCCTGATGGCGGGCATCTTCGCCCAGACCGTCACCTTCGCCACGGCCGGTGCGGGCGCGGGCATCGCCGACGACATGCACAAGGGCCTGATCGACCGGTTCCGGTCGCTGCCGATGGCCCGCGGCGCGGTGCTGACCGGCCGCACCCTGGCAGACCTCGTCCAGACCGCCCTCACCCTGGTGGTGCTGGCGGTCGTCGCGCTGATCGTCGGCTGGCGCACCCACGAGCACCTGGGCAAGGTGCTGGCGGGCTTCGCCCTGCTGCTGTTCCTCGGGTACGCGTTCTCCTGGATCGGGGCGCTGATCGGCCTGTCCGTCCGTACGCCGGAGGCGGCCACCTCGGGCGGGCTGATCTGGCTCTTCCCGCTGACGTTCATCTCGAACGCGTTCGTTCCCTCGGAGAACATGCCGTCCTTCCTGCGGCACATCGCCGAATGGAATCCGTTCAGCGCGACCGTGCAGGCGGCCCGCGAGCTGTTCGGCAACCTGCCGCCCGGCTATCCGACGCCGGAAGCCTGGCCGATGCAGCACCCGGTGATCGCGTCGATCCTCTGGTCCGTCCTGATCATCGTGGTCTTCCGGACCTTGGCGGTCCGCAAGTACCGCTCGGCCACCGCCTGACCGGCCACCGCCCGGCCGGCCAGTGCATGGCCGGCCAGTGCATGGCCGGCCACTGGCCCGGCTGTGCGAAAGCCCCCCACCGATCCGGTGGGGGGCTTTCGCGTTCCGTCGTGTGCGGAGGGGTGATCAGCCGGTGAAGGGCTTGACGTCGAGGATCCTGACGGACGCCTTCCGGCCGTTCGGCAGCTCGTACTCGGCGTCCTCGCCGATCTTCTTGCCCATGACGCCGGTGCCCAGCGGGGACTGCGGCGAGTACGTCTCGAAGGCCGAGGACGCGTACTCGCGCGAGGCCAGCAGGAACTCCATCGTGTCTTCCGGGTCGCCGTCGAAGGCGATGGTCACGACGGTGCCGGGCGCGACGACACCGTCGGACGCGGGCGCCGTGCCGACCTTGGCGTTCTCCAGGAGCTGGGTGAGCTGGCGTACGCGGAGCTCCTGCTTGCCCTGCTCCTCCTTGGCCGCGTGGTAACCGCCGTTCTCCCGGAGGTCACCCTCCTCGCGGGCAGCCGCGATCTTGGTGGCGATCTCCGTACGTGCGGGACCAGACAGGTACTCCAGCTCGGCCTTGAGCTGGTCGTACGCCTCCTGGGTCAGCCAGGTGACGTTCTCGCTCGTCTGGGTCACAGGTGCTCCTCGTCGGTACAGGGGACTTCATGGCCGCGCACGCGATGGGCGGTGCGGGCGAAACCACGAGCCTAACAATTCGGGAAGAAAAGGGGGAGGACACCGTGTGTATGAAGTGTGTCATTGCCGATCGTCGCCCGGTCAGGGCCCCGGTCAGCGCCCGGTCAGCGCATGGTCAGCGCATGGTCAGCACCACCTTTCCGCGGTTGGCGCGCTGCTCCAGACGGGTGTGCGCGGCGGCCGCCTCGGCGAGCGGGAAGGTCGCCTCCACCGGGACGCGGAAGGTGCCGGCGGCCACGTGTCCGGCGATGGTGCGGAGGTCCTCGGCCGGGTCGTAGCCGTGGTCCAGCCGGTTGGTGAGCTGGAAGCCGTGGATGGTCAGGTTCTTCGGGTAGAAGTCGAGCGTGTTCAATGGCCGGCCGCGAGCCCGCCCCGGCCGACCTCGCCGAGCTCAACGCTGCCGCCGCCCGCCCCGACCTGGCCCCGCAGCTCACCGCCGAGGGCGCGGTGCACTGGCACGCCGAGCGCGCCGTGCCCGCGGCCCTGGCGACCGTGGCCCGGGACGCCGTACTCCTGGCCGGAGGCCCGCTGCTGAGCCGCGTCAAGGAGTGCGAGCGCCCCGAGTGCTCGCTGCTCTTCCTCGACGACTCGCAGGCCCGGCGGCGCCGCTGGTGCGCGATGGAGCGCTGCGGCAACCTCGCGAAGATCGCCGCCTATCGCTCCCGGCGGGGCGGGGAGAAACTGGACGGGAAGGGGGGTCCGGACCGACCGGCAGTGGAGGAACCATGACGGCAACGACCAGGGAGCAGGCTCCGGTGGCCTTCAAGAACGACGAGGCGGAGCTGCGGACCCGGGAAATGGGCGGAGACTTCAGCGTCGCGTTCGTCCGGTTCGCCGCCGGCACGGACATGGCCCCGGCCTTCCAGGGGCTGCCCGACGACCTGTGCCCGTGCCCGCACTGGGGCTACGTCCTCAAGGGCAAGGTCAAGCTGCACAACAAGGACGGCAGCGACCAGGTGTACTCCGCGGGCGAGGCGTTCTACTGGGCGCCCGGCCACGCGCCGCTGGCGGTGGAGGACTGCGAGTACATCGACTTCTCGCCGACCAGGGAATTCCAGGAGGTCGTCGACCACGTCTCGGCGGCGGTCGCCGGAAAGTAGCGCCCTGGCCCGCCTCGGCCCTCCAGCCCTCTGGCCCGGTGGCTCTCCAGCCCCGTGGCGCTTCAGCCGGCCGAGCCGGCCGCCTGGCAGCCCACCAGCTCGATCATCGTCGCCCGGTTCGTGGTCTTCAGGGTGACCATCTCGTCGACGCGCTGCTCCGGCCCGTCGAAGGTGAAATCGGCCCGGCCCACTTCGCCGTGCTCCTTGTCCTGGGAGCTCAGCGTGCAGACACCGGTGACCCCGGCCTCCTTGCGGATCTCCAGATGGACCTTCACCTCGGAGTCCGAGACCACGTCGTACTTGATCACCTCGGCGCTGACGCTCTGCCCGGCCACGTAGTCCCAGCCGATCCAGCCGACCACGCCCAGCAGGGCCGCACCCAGCACGGATCCGACGATCTTGAGCTTCCGGTCGGCACTTTCGTCCGCGGAACGGCCGTACCGGCCCTCGGGCAGGCCTTCGCGCACCGAGCTCATGATCGATCCTCTCCTCCGGGGCCCGGAATTTTCCGTCCCCCGATTCGGTCACTATAGAAGCCGCCGTTCGCGCCGAATCACAGAGGATCCTGTCTTGACCGAGCAGCTTCGACTGATGGCCGTCCATGCCCACCCCGACGACGAGTCGAGCAAGGGTGCGGCCACCATGGCCAAGTACGTGTCCGAGGGGGTGCCGGTGCTCGTCGTCACCTGCACCGGTGGTGAGCGCGGCTCGATCCTCAACCCCAAGCTCCAGGGCGACAAGTACATCGAGGAGAACATCCACGAGGTCCGCCGCAAGGAGATGGACGAGGCCCGCGAGATCCTCGGCGTCGAGCAGGAATGGCTCGGCTACGTCGATTCCGGCCTGCCCGAGGGCGACCCGCTGCCCCCGCTGCCCGAGGGCTGCTTCGCCCTGGAGGACGTCGACGAGGCCGCCGGCCGCCTGGTGCGGAAGATCCGCGCGTTCCGCCCGCAGGTCGTCACCACGTACGACGAGAACGGCGGCTACCCGCACCCCGACCACATCATGACCCACAAGATCACGATGGTGGCCTTCGACGGCGCGGCGGACACCGAGAAGTACCCGGAGGCCGAGTTCGGGCCCGCTTACCAGCCGCAGAAGCTCTACTACAACCAGGGCTTCAACAAGCCGCGCACCATCGCGCTGCACGAGGCGCTGCTGGAGCGCGGCATGGAATCCCCCTACGGGGAGTGGCTGGAGCGCTGGAAGGAATTCGAGCGCAAGGAGCGGACCCTCACCACGCACGTGCCCTGCGCGGAGTTCTTCGAGATCCGCGACAAGGCCTTGATCGCGCACGCCACCCAGATCGACCCGGACGGCGGCTGGTTCCGCGTCCCGATGGACGTCCAGAAGGAGGTCTGGCCCACCGAGGAGTACGAGCTGGCGAAGTCGCTCGTCGACACCTCCCTCCCCGAGTCCGACCTCTTCGCGGGCATCCGGGAGAATGCGTAGCTATGAGCGCTACGCAGGCAGCAATCACCCAGCTCCTTCCGCTGGCCGGCGACACCTTCGACAAGAACAAGGTGACGCCCGGCATCCTCGGCTTCATCGTGTTCGCGGCCCTCGCCGTGGGCGTGTGGGCCCTGATGAAGTCGATGAACCGCCACATGGGCCGCGTCAACTTCGACGAGACCCCGGCCCCGGCCCCGGTCCCGGCCCCGTCCGCGCCGGCGGACAGCAGCCCGAAGGGCTAGGCGTACGCATACGCAGGGCATACGCCCTGCTCGAGCCCGTCGCCCCCGCCCGGAAACGGGTGGGGCGGCGCGCCGTGCCCGCACCGGCACCGGCACCGGCCTCGGTCCGCACCGGCCTCGGCCCGGTCTCCGGCCTCGGCCCGGTACGGCCTCGGCCCGGTCCGGAGCGATCCGGCCCGCTCCGGCCCGGTCCGGTTCCGGAGCACACCCGGACCCCGTGGACGGTCACGCGGACCGGGTCCCCACCGGGACGCCCATGATCTCCCGGGAGTGCCGGTTCGGGACCATCTGCAGGCGCCACGCCTGCCAGCCCTCCGCCGGATCCACGCCCCGCGCCAGGATCAGCGCGTACGCCTCCGCGCAGTCCTCCAGACGGGCGTCCCGCAGCGGATGCGCGGCAGCCGTCAGCTCGGCCAGTTCCGCGGTGGCCGCCTCCGCCTCCCCGGCGTACGGCAGGATCGTGCAGCGCAGGAAGCGGGCCCAGTCCTCGCCGCGACGGTCGCCGTACGAGGTGAACAGCCCGGCCGCCTCCTCGCACAGCACGAGCGCCTGCGGGATCCGGCCGTTGCCCGCGTCCACCACCGCCAGCTCCAGGCAGGTCCACCCCTCCCCGTGCGCCAGCCCGATCCGGTGGAAGTCCGCCCGCGCGTCCACCAGCAGCTGCCGCGCGAAACCGGAGTTCCGCAGGTTCCCGGTCTGGGCGGCGCGCTGGTCGCGGGTCACCCGGCCCGAATGGTGCCGGGCGCACGCCAGCCCGTACACGTCCCGCATCCGCGAGAACATCGCCCGCGCCCGCTCCAGCTCCCGCACCGCCTGGTCCCGCTCGCCCCGCTCCTCCAGGGCCTGCCCCAGGTAGTACTGCGACCACGCCTCCCCGCGCGCGTCCTCCGCCTCCCGGTGCCGCAGCTGCGCCTCCCGCAGCCGGTCCGCCGCCGCCGACGGGTCCCCGGCCACCAGCCGGGCCCGGCCCAGCTGGGTCAGCGCCCACGCCTCACCGCGGGCATCGCGGGTCCGCCCGTACCGGTCCAGCGCCAGCCGGAACTCCTCCTCGGCGGCCGGCACGTCGTCCATCCGCAGGTACACCTGCCCCCGCTGGAAGTGCGCCCATGCCTCCCCGTGCACACTCTCGCTCTCCCGGTGCAGGACCAGGGACTCCTCCAGCAGCGACAGCGCCTCCGCCAGATGCGCCAGGTCCCGCTCCACCGCCGCCAGCGCGTGCAGCGCCCACGCCCGGTCGCCGGCCAGCTCCTCCGCCGCCTGCATCGCGACCGCCTCGCGGATCTTCGCGCTCGCCTGCGGCAGATGCCCCTGGTGGTGCAGGGTGATCCCCAGCGAGACCAGCGCCCGGGCCGCGCCCGCCTGCTGGTTCGCCTCCCGGAACCGGTCCACCACCTCCGTCAGCGTGGTCCGCGCCTTGTCCAGCTCGCCCAGCTGCCGCGCCGCGATACCGGTCCGCCACTGCACCGAGCGCACCAGCAGCCCCTGCCCGGCCTCCACCGCCTGGGCCAGCTCGTTGATCTCGCCCAGCCGGTACAGGTCCCCGCGCAGCAGGCAGTAGTCGCACAGCGCCCCCAGCAGATCCAGCACCGCCCGCTGGTCCACCCCCTCGGTGTGCCGCAGCGCCGCCGTGATGAAGCTCGACTCGTCGTCCAGCCACCGCAGCGCCGCATCCAGCGAACCGAAACCGTGCCCGCCGAACTGGTTCGCCCGGGTCGAGGTCTTCCCGTCGACCATCCGGATCACCGCGTCGGCGAGCTGCGCGTAATTGCGGATCAGCCGCTCGTGCGCTGCCGCCAGCACCTCGCGGTCGCTGGTCCGCAGCGGGCCGTTCCCCGCGTACGAACGGACCGTGTCGTGCATCCGGAACCGCTCGCCCCGCACCCGGTCGATCAACCCGGCCCGCCACAGCTCCTCCAGCGCGCGCAGCGCCTCCGGCTGCGGTACGTCGAGCAGCGCGGCGGCGGCCGCCGCCCCGAGCGATGCCCGCCCGGCAAGCGGCAACCGCCTCAACAACCGAGCGGCCTGCTCCCCCAACCCCCGCTCGGCAATCCACAAAGCCCGCTCCACGACACCGCCCGCACTGGCCGTGCCGCCCGCACCGCCCGCACCGGCCTGGCCGTCCGTGCCGATCGCGCCGACTGCTCCGGCCTGGCCGGCCGTGCCGTCCGCACCGCCCGCTCCGGGCGCACCGGCCGTGCCGGCTTGGCCGTCCGTGCCGATCGCGCCGACCTGGCC
Source organism: Streptomyces sp. NPDC051211 (assembly GCF_040689505.1). Taxonomy (NCBI): domain Bacteria; kingdom Bacillati; phylum Actinomycetota; class Actinomycetes; order Kitasatosporales; family Streptomycetaceae; genus Streptomyces; species Streptomyces sp. NPDC051211. The sequence goes on along the minus strand of NZ_JBFBAV010000057.1, from coordinate 26,914 downwards.
GGCCGCGTGGCCTGCACCGGACCCCCCGGCCCCGCCGCCCACACCAGGCGGGCCGCCTGCGGCGACCTGGCCGGCCGCGTGGCCTGCACCGGGCCCGTCGGCCCCGCCGCCCACACCAGGCGTGCCGCCTGCGGCGACCTGGCCGGCCGCGTGGCCTGCACCGGACCCCCCGGCCCCGCCGCCCACACCAGGCGTGCCGCCTGCGCCGGCCCCGCCGGCCCGGCCGCTCCCACCGCCCTCCCCGCGCATCGCCTCCGCCAGCTCCGCGGCATCGTGCCGGGCCAGCAGGGGCCCCAGCAGGCGCAGTGCCAGCGGCAGTCCGCCGGCCGCCTCCGCGACGGCCCGTTCGGCGTCGTCCGGGGCGGCTTCGCCGCCCGGGCCCGCCGGAGCCGCGGAAGCCGCAGAGCCCGCAGAGGCCGTCGGAGCCGCGGAACCCGCAGAGGCCGTCGGAGCCGCGGAACCCGCAGAGGTGGCCGGAGCCGCGGTTGTCCCGGGCGTCCCGGCCGCCCCCGGCGTCCCGGCCGACCCGGGGGTCCCGGCCGACCCGGGGGTCCCGGCCGGACCTGGGGTCCCCGGACCTGGGGTCCCCGGACCCGGGGTTCCCGCCAACCCCAGGGTTCCCGCCAACGCCAGGGCTCCCGGTCCCGGGGCTCCCGCCCGGATCAGCTCCGCGGCCTCCGTCGCGCCCAGCCGCTCCACCGCCAGGTGGTGCACCCAGGCCGGGGTGTCCGGAGGCAGTTGCAGGGGCTCCCGGCAGGTCACCAGGACCAGGGAGTCCGAGCGTTCCGGCAGCAGCGCCCGGACCTGCTCCGGATCCACCGCATCGTCCAGGACGACCGCCACCGCCAGCCCCTGCACCTGCTGGTGGTACAGCTCGCCCAGCCGCCGCAGCTGCTGCTCCGCCGACGACCGCTCACGGAACAGCAGCTGCTCGCGCGGCGCCCCCAGCCGGTTCAACAGGTGCAGCAGCGCCTCCCGGGTCGGCAGCGGAGCCTCCCCGCTCAGCACACCGCCCCGCAGGTCCACCACACAGGCACCCCGGTACTGGTCCCGCAGCTGATGCGCCACCCGCACCGCCAGCGTCGTACGGCCCACCCCCGGCTCCCCGTGCAGCATCACCACCACCGGCCGGGTCTCCGTACTGGCCCGCCCCGCCTGCACCCACTGGGCGATCCGGGTGAGCTCCGCCCGGCGCCCCGCGAACCCGCCGGCCGGCTCCGGCAGTTGCCCGAAGCTCTGCTCCAGCACCGTGCGCCGCCGCGCCTCCGCGCTGCGGTCCGACCCGCGCAGCTGTGGCGCGGCCGGCTTCACCGCGCGCGAGGCCCGGGCCGCGGCCGCCACCTTCCGCTGCTGCTCCAGGAACGGTCTGATCCCGCGCACCTCCAGCGCCGACAGCCACTGGAGCCTCAGCTGTTCCGGGCCCCCCGGCTGGCCCAGCGCCCCGGCCCGCCGGTGTGCGGCCGGCAGATGCGCCGCCACCACCTTCGCCACCGTCGCGGCCGCCCCCGCCACACCGGTCACCGCGCCCGCACCGAGCGCCGCACCCGCGCCCACCCCCAGCGCCAGGTCCACGCCGAAGGCGGCCGCCGCGGCAACTGCCGCCACCAGCAGCGCCGTCGAGGAATTCCCGCGCCGGAACGCCTCCCCGAGCGACTCCTCCCCGGCAGCCGCCGCGTCCAACGCCCGTACGTACGCCTCGTACTCCACCGAGGCACTCGCGGCCAGCGCGTCCAGAGCCTCCCGCGCCCGCCCCAGCAGTGCCGCCCGGTCGATCGCCGGGCCCGCCGCGCCGGCCCGCTGCATTTCTTCGTCGACGGCCCGGACCAGCAGCCGCTCCGCCTCGCTCCGATGGCTGTCCCGCATCAGCATCCCCCTCCGAGCGCTCCGGTAGAGCTCCCCAGTGTCCAGCGCGGTCCGCGGGAAGGCGAGGGAATCTGAGCTAGTTCAGAGGGAGGCAAAGGGGCTGTCGCGGGGCCCTTCTAGACTCACCGGACTGATCCAACTGAACTGCACGGGGGCATAAATGACGGTACGTGACATCCGGACTGCGGCGAGCCTCGTCGGCCGCCGCAACGCGCTGCGCTACCTCGCCATGGGCGTCGGGGCATCGCTGCTCGCGGCCTGCACAGGCAAGGAGAAGCCGGCGGCCCAGGCCCCGGCCCAAGCCCCGGCGGCCGGCGCCGCCGGGCAGAACCCGGCCCCGTCCGCACCGGTCCCGGCCCCGTCCGGTTCCGCCTCCGCCGCCCCGTCGGCGACGACCCCCGCCCCTGCCAAGAAGGGCGTACTGGACCGTTCCTTCGACGCGTTCATCCGGGGCGGCTGGACCGTCCAGTCCACCACGCCCGGCGGCGACGTCGCCCGGGGCAAAGCCACGGTGAACGCCCCCGACGGCGGCAACGGCGGCTGGACCATCGAATGGGACGGCGGGGCGGGCGCCTGGAACGGAGGTTTCCTGCTGCGCGGAGGCCGCCTGCTGATCCAGGTCTTCGAGGGGCCCAAGGGCCTGGACGGCCGCAAGGGGGCGGCCTCGGCCCACAGCGTGCCCGCCACGGTCGGAGACGGCTTCGACCTGACCCTCCCGTGGCAGCCCCCGGAGACCCGCGGCACGGGCGACGGCCAGCGCCTCTCGGTCACCTACGCGAAGAACACCCTCACCATCCGCCACATCGAACCCTCGGGCAGCACCACCACCCACGTCTGCACCCGTGCCTGACGCGCTCGCCACGCTCGGGGCGCTGCTGGACCACTCGCTGGCCGGGATCGCCGAGGCCGCGGCGGACGCCCGTACGTACGACCGCGCGGCGATCGTCCGGCTCTCGGACGTCTGGGACTCCGCGGCCCTCCCGCTGGTCGGGGCTGCCGCGGCGGCCGACCCGGACGAGCGGGAGCGGCGCGCCCTGGCCGCCCTGCGGTGGATGGCGGGCCGCGGCGCCGGCCGGCGCCGGACCCTGGAGGCCGTCGCGGCCCGGGCCGGGATCCCGCTGGACGGCCTGCTGGAGCCCGCGGTCGTCCACCCGGCGGGCCGGGACTACGCGGGCGTGGTGAGACCCGGCGCCTTCACCCCGACCCCGTACCGCGTGGCCGAACTCGCCGCCGCCTACGACCTGGCCGACGCCGAGCTGCGCCACCTGGAGGTGGAGTGCGGCGGTCCGGGGCCGGCCGTACGGATCCACCTGGCCGCCGACCGGCGCTACCCGGTGCCCGACGGCCCGCCCCGCACCAGGGCGGCCCTGCACCTCGGGCTGGACGGCCTCACCGAGGCGCGGTTCGACTCCGAGGACGCCCGGGGCGCGGTGCTGGACGCCGGCCCGGGCGGGGCCACCGTGCACCTGGGGAGCAGCTGCGGCTTCCGCGCGGCCACGGCCACGGTGTGGCCCGACGACGTGCACTGGCACCACTCCGCCGCCGGGCGCCGCGCGGACGCCCGAACTCCGCGCCGGACCGTGCGTCCGGCGTACCCCGAATTCCCGGCGGCCGGCGAGCAGGATCCGCTGCACGTCGCCCTCGCCGAGGTCCTGAACCGTGCCCTGTTCACGGTCCGGCACGTCCGGCACGCCCCCGCAGCCGGCGGCATCCCGGTGCGCGAGCTCTGCGCGGTCTTCGCCGGAGCCGGCCGGGAGCTCCTCGCCGCCGGCGCCGCCGGACCGGACGCGCTCCACCGGCTGGGCGGCGGATGGGCCCGGGCCGCCCGCCCCTTGGCCGGGGTGGCCGGGACCGCGGAGGCCGAGCCGCGCCCGGCCGGTCCGCTGCCCGACGGCTCACGCATCCGGCTGGTCTCCTGGGCACCGGGAACGGGCACCGACACCGGCACGGGTACGGGTACGGGCACGGGTACGGGCGAGGGGCTGCTCCACCTGGCCGTACCCGGCACCCCCTGGCGGCTCGTGGCCCAGGCGGCCGCCGGACCGGTGCGCTTCCACCTGGACGGCGGGCATTTGCGGGCCGGGTAAGAGGCGTTGGGCCTGCGGTGGGGCAGGATGGCCGGTATGTCGAACCGCCTCGCGAACGAGACCTCGCCGTATCTCCTCCAGCACGCCGACAACCCGGTCGACTGGGTGCCCTGGTCGCCCGAGGCGTTCGAGGAGGCGCGGGAGCGCGGCGTGCCCGTGCTGCTCAGCGTCGGTTACAGCTCGTGCCACTGGTGTCATGTCATGGCCCACGAATCGTTCGAGGACGAGCTGACCGCCGCCTACATGAACGAGCACTTCGTCAACATCAAGGTGGACCGCGAGGAGCGCCCCGATGTCGACGCCGTCTACATGGAAGCCGTCCAGGCAGCCACCGGTCAGGGCGGCTGGCCCATGACCGTGTTCCTCACAGCCGATGCCGAGCCCTTCTACTTCGGCACCTACTTCCCGCCCGAGCCCCGGCACGGCATGCCCTCCTTCATGCAGGTCCTCGAAGGCGTGCGCACCGCCTGGGCCGGGCGGAGGGACGAGGTGGCCGAGGTGGCCAAGCGGATCGTGCGGGATCTGGCCGGGCGGCAGCTGGACTACGGGCGGGCCGGGGTGCCCGGTGCCGAGGAGCTGGCGCAGGCGCTGCTCGGGCTGACCCGGGAGTACGACGCCGCGCGCGGCGGGTTCGGCGGGGCGCCCAAGTTCCCGCCGTCCATGGTCATCGAGTTCCTGCTGCGGCACCACGCCCGCACCGGCGCGGAGGGCGCCCTGCAGATGGCCGCCGACACCTGTGAGGCCATGGCCCGGGGCGGGATCTACGACCAGCTGGGCGGCGGGTTCGCCCGGTACTCGGTGGACCGGGAGTGGGTGGTCCCGCACTTCGAGAAGATGCTGTACGACAATGCGCTGCTGTGCCGGGTGTACGCCCACCTGTGGCGGGCCACGGGGTCGGAGCTGGCCCGCCGGGTCGCCCTGGAGACCGCCGACTTCATGGTCCGGGAGCTGCGGACGGAGCACGGCGGTTTCGCCTCCGCGCTCGATGCCGACAGCGAGGACCCGGCGAGCGGCCGGCACGTGGAGGGGGCGTACTACGCCTGGACGCCGGCCGGGTTGCGGGAGGTGCTCGGAGAGGAGGACGGCCGGCTGGCCGCCGCCTACTTCGGGGTGACCGAGGGGGGCACCTTCGAGCACGGGACGTCGGTGCTCCAGCTGCCGCAGGAGGGCCCGGCCGTCGACGGCGAGCGGATCGCCGGGATCAAGGAGCGGCTGCTGGCCGCGCGCGCCCAGCGGCCCGCGCCCGGGCGGGACGACAAGGTGGTGGCGGCCTGGAACGGGCTGGCGATCGCCGCGCTCGCCGAGTGCGGGGCGTTCTTCGGCCGGCCGGACCTGGTCGAGCGGGCCACCGAGGCCGCGGACCTGCTGGTGCGGGTGCACTTCGACGCCACCGCCGGGCGGGCCCGGCTGTACCGGACGAGCAAGGACGGGAAGGTGGGCGCCAACGCCGGGGTGCTGGAGGACTACGGTGATGTCGCCGAGGGGTTCCTTGCGCTGGCGGGGGTGACCGGCGAGGGCGTGTGGCTGGAGTTCGCCGGGTTCCTGGTGGACCTGGTGCTGGACCGGTTCGTGGCGGAGGACGGTTCGCTGTACGACACCGCGCACGATGCGGAGCGGCTGATCCGTCGCCCGCAGGACCCGACCGACACTGCAGCCCCCTCCGGCTGGACCGCCGCGGCCGGCGCGTTGCTGTCGTACGCCGCGCACACCGGCTCGGAGGCGCACCGCACGGCGGCCGAACGGGCGCTCGGGGTGGTGCACGCGCTGGGGCCGCGCGCCCCGCGCTTCATCGGGCACGGGCTGGCGGTCGCGGAGGCGCTGCTGGACGGGCCCCGGGAGGTGGCGGTGGTGGGGCATCCGGAGGATCCGGCGACGGCCGCGCTGCACCGGGCGGCGTTGCTGGGGACGGCTCCTGGGGCTGTGGTGGCGGTGGGCCTGCCTCAGCGTGAGGGGGCGGGAGACGGAGAGTTCCCCCTTCTGGCCGAGCGCACGCTCGTGCGCGACCTTCCCACGGCGTATGTGTGTCGACATTTCGTCTGCGCGCGTCCTACGACAGATCCGGTCGAACTGGCGGGGCAGTTGGGCGGGGTTCGTCCCTGAAGGACCTGATCTGGCGTCAACTCTGCTTGATCGCATAAGAGTTCAGAAACGTGCTTTTTATCTGAGGACCGTCTGAGTTTCATCTTCTCTGCCTAATCTCATTCCGTTCGGGAGATCCGACACGAGATCGCGCACTGGGGGTGCGCGTGTGGGGGACGCGAGGGTGGCGGGCCAGGGGGCCCGCCGTTCAAGCCCTCGGGGGGTTTCAGACGTCGTTGCGGCCGGGGGGCCGCGGCATGCCTGTGGGGGACAATTTGTACACGTCTGTGTTCATTGCTGCCATTTCGTTTGCGCTCTTCTGGATGGCCGCGTTCACGCTCTGGTGGCAGATGCACGCGTGGCGCACACCGGAGACGCTCGCCGCGACCCGGTTCGACCGGCCCGACGGGGGCGGACGGCTCGCGTTCTCCCTGCTCCTGCCGGCCCGTCACGAACAGGCGGTGCTGGAGCACACCATCGACCGGCTGCTCGAATCGAGCCACACCGACTACGAGATCATCGTGATCGTCGGGCACGACGACCCGGAGACCGCGGCGGTGGCCGAACGGGCCGCCGCCCGCGCACCCGAACTGGTCCGGGTGGTCACCGACCACCACGAGACCAAGAACAAGCCCAAGGCCCTCAACACCGCCCTCCCGCACTGCCGGGGCGACATCGTCGGTGTCTTCGACGCCGAGGACCAGGTCCACCCCGAGCTCCTCGCCCACGTCGACCACGCCTTCCGCTCCACCGGCGCCGACGTCGTCCAGGGCGGGGTCCAGCTGATCAACTTCCACTCCAGCTGGTACAGCCTGCGCAACTGCCTGGAGTACTTCTTCTGGTTCCGCTCCCGCCTGCACCTGCACGCGCAGAAGGGGTTCATCCCGCTCGGCGGCAACACCGTCTTCGTCCGCACCGAGGTGCTGCGCGAGGCCGGCGGCTGGGACCAGAACTGCCTGGCCGAGGACTGCGACCTCGGCGTGCGCCTGTCGTCCGTCGGCAAGAAGGTCGTCGTCGCCTACGACTCCGACATGGTCACCCGCGAGGAGACCCCGGGCTCCCTGGTGAGCCTGCTCAAGCAGCGCACCCGCTGGAACCAGGGCTTCCTCCAGGTCTACCGGAAGAAGGACTGGCAGCAGCTGCCCGGCCGCGGCCAGCGCTGGCTCGCCCGCTACACCCTGATGACCCCGTTCATGCAAGCCGCCTCCGGGGTGATCATCCCGCTGAACTTCGCCATCGCGGTCTTCCTCGACGTACCCGTCGGGATCGCGATCATCACCTTCCTGCCGATGATCACGGCGATGGTGACCTTCGTCTTCGAGATCGTCGGGCTGCACGACTTCGGCCGCCAGTACGGCCTGCGCGTGCGCTTCGTGCACTACCTCAAACTCGTCGTCGGCGGCCCGTTCTACCAGGTCATGCTGGCCGGCGCGGCGATCCGAGCGGTCTGGCGCGAGCAGCGCGGACGCAACGAGTGGGAGCTCACCAGCCATGTCGGCGCCCACCTCACCGGCGCGCCGGCCACCGCCTCCGCGGCCATCGCTTCCGCAGCCGCCGCTCCCGTAGCCGGCGTTCCCGCAGCCACCGCTTCCGCGACCACTGCCCGAGAGGACAGCCACCAGTGACCGCCACCCTGCCCACGGCCACTGATCCCCAGTCCGCCGTCGTCGATCCGGTCCGTCCCGTCGATCCGGCCGGTCCGGCCGGTCCGGCGCCGGTACGGCCCGACCGGACCGTTGCCGCCAGGCCGCTCGTACGCTTCCGCTCCTCCCGCCCCGACCTGCTGCTCTGCGGAGCCCTGCTGCTGGTGATCCTGCTGGTCCAGGGCTGGAACATCACCGCCTTCCCGCCCCTCTCCGACGACGAGGGCACCTACCTCGCTCAGGCCTGGGCGGTGCAGCAGGGCGAAGGGCTGGCCCACTACACCTACTGGTACGACCACCCGCCGCTCGGCTGGATACAGATAGCCGGCCTCACCTACCTGCCCTCCCTCTTCGTCCCCGAGTCGATGACCGTCGCCTCGATGCGCTTCGCCATGCTCGCCGTGTCCGCCGCCAGCGCCGTCCTGCTGTACGTGCTGGCCCGCCGGCTGTGGCTGCCGCGCTGGGCGGCCGGCCTGGCCATGGCCCTGTTCGGGCTGTCCCCGCTCTCCGTCGTCCTCCAGCGCGAGATCTTCCTGGACAACCTCGCGGTGATGTGGATGCTGCTGGCGTTCTGCCTGGCCGCATCGCCCAGCCGCCACCTGTGGCACCACTTCGGCTCCGGACTGGCCGCGGCCACCGCCGTGCTCACCAAAGAAACCATGCTGGTGGTGCTCCCGGCCCTGCTGGTCACCATGTGGCGGCACAGCCACCGGGACACCCGCAAGTTCGCCGTCACCGGCGCCATCACCGCCTGCACCCTGATCGGACTGTCCTACCCGCTGTTCGCGCTGCTCAACGGCGAGCTGTTCCCCGGCGAGGGCCATGTCTCCCTGATCGACGGGATCACGTACCAGATGGGCCGCGAGGGCTCCGGTTTCATCCTCGACTCCGGCTCCGGATCGCACGGCGTGTTCCGGTCCTGGCTCTACTACGACACCGTCCTCCCGCTCGGCGGCCTGGCCGGCGCGGTCCTGCTGCTGCTCACCCTCCGCTGGTCGGTCACCGCCCGCGCGCTCGCCGGCCCGGCCCTCGCCGCCGTGATCCTGGCGCTCGTCGCCATGCGCCCCTCCGGCTACCTGCCCGCCATGTACGTGATCCAGGCCCTGCCCTTCCTGGCCCTGGTCCTCGCCGGCGGCGCGGCCAGCATCACCCACGCCGTGCTCCGCCGCGGCCGGGTCCGCCTCGTGTACGGCCGCTGGGCCCTGCTCCTCGTACTCGCCGCGTCCGCCGCCGTCTACGTCGTCCCGCGCTGGTACGACGGCAACCGCACCGCGCTCACCGTGGACGCCAACGGCCCCTACCGGCAGGCCGCCGCCTGGCTCGGCACCGAGGTCGAGGACCCGGCCCGCACCCGGGTCCTGCTCGACGACGCCCTGTGGCTGGACGCCGTCCACGCGGGCTTCGAACCCGGCCGCGGCGCCATCTGGTTCTACAAGGCCGACCTCGACCCGGCCGTCACCAAGACCCTTCCGGGCGGCTGGCGGGACATCGACTACGTGGTGTCCTCGCCCACCGTGCGCCGCGACGCCCGCGACCTGCCCAACGTCCGGGGAGCACTGGAGCATTCGGCCCCGGTGGCCGTCTTCGGGACCGGCGACGACCGCATCGAGATCCGCGAGATCCGCAGGACCGACCGCGACAACCCCGAGAGCGGGAGCTGACATGAGCGAAGACCTGTGGACCCGGCCCCTGGACGCGCCGTCGGAACCATCGGACGCGGCGTCCGCGGAAGCGGCCGAGACCCCCGCGCCCGGCAGCGTCACTCTGATCATCCCGACCTTCAACGAGTCCGGGAACGTACGGGAACTGCTGCGGCAGCTCGGTGACTCGATCCCGGCCCGGCTGCCGGTCGAGGTCCTCTTCGTCGACGACTCCACCGACGACACCCCGGAGGTGGTGGAGAAGGCGGCGCAGGACTGCCCCTTTCCCGTCGCCGTCCTGCACCGCGAGGAGGCCGTCGGCGGCCTCGGCGGCGCCGTCGTCGAAGGGGTGAAGCGGGCCGCCACCGACTGGATCGTGGTCATGGACGCCGACCTGCAGCACCCGCCCCACCTGGTGCCCGAACTCGTCGGCGAGGGCGAGCGCACCGGCGCCGAACTCGTCGTCGCCTCCCGCTACATCAGCGGCGGCAGCCGGGCCGGCCTGGCCGGGAACTACCGGATCGCCGTCTCCCGGGGCGCGACCTGGCTCACCAAGGGCCTCTTCCCGCGCGCCCTGCGCGGCATCAGCGACCCCATGAGCGGCTTCTTCGCGATGCGCCGCTCGGCGGTCACCGCCGAGGCCCTCAAGCCCCTCGGCTACAAGATCCTGCTGGAGCTGGCGGTCCGCTGCCGCCCCGCGAAGGTCGCCGAAGTCCCGTTCGTCTTCCAGGAGCGGTTCGCGGGGGAGTCCAAGTCCACCGCCAAGGAGGGCCTGCGCTTCCTGACCCACCTGGCCTCGCTGCGCACCGCCACCCCCATGGCCCGCATGGTCGGCTTCGGTCTGATCGGGCTCTCCGGCTTCGTACCGAACCTGCTCGCCCTGTGGCTGCTCACCCGGGCCGGCATGCACTACCTGCCGGCCGAGATCGTCGCCAACCAGGCCGGGGTGCTGTGGAACTTCGTCCTCATCGAGGCGCTGCTGTTCCGCGACCGGCGCCGGCACCGCCACTGGGCGGACCGCATCGGCCGCTTCGCCCTACTCGCCAACGCCGACCTGCTGCTGCGCATACCCCTGATCGCCCTGTTCGTCGCGCAGTTCGGGCTCGCCGTGCTGCCCGCCACCGCGGTCGCGCTGGTCACCACCTTCGTGCTGCGCTTCGCGGCCACCGAGGCCCTCGTCTACCTGCCGCGCAAGGGCACCAAGCACCGTCGCGCGGTCCGCTGACCACTCGTGGAACGTCCGTTGAAGGAGCCGCACCAACAAGGGAGTTCGTCCTATGCGCATCCCGATCCGACGACGGCGGGGCCGGCGCCGGGCCGCCCTGCTCGCCGTCGGGGCGATGACCGGGGGCCTGCTGCTCACCGTGCCGCAGCAGGCCACCGCCGGCCCGCCCAACCTGCTCACCAATCCCGGTTTCGAGACCGCCGGAGCCGCCGGCTCCGACATGCCCTCCTGCTGGTCGAAGTCCGGCTGGGGTGACAACGACTTCACCTTCACCACCGTCGCCGACGCGCACTCCGGCACCAAGGCGATGCGGGTGGCGCTGACCCGCCGGGTGGACGGCGACCGGAAGGCGCTGGTCACCGAGAACACGGCCTGCGCCCCCGCCGCCGTGCCGGGCAAGCAGTACGACCTGTCCGCCTGGTACAAGTCCACCACCCCGGACGTGTCGGTGACCGTGTTCCGGCGGGAGGCCACGACCGGGGCCTGGCAGTACTGGACCGACCTGCAGAATCCGCCGGTGAGCGCCGGCTGGGCGCGTACCGAGGTCCGTACGCCCGTCGTCCCGCCGAACACCGACAAGATCGCGTGGGGGCTGTCGGTGTACGGGGTGGGCACGCTCACCACCGACGACTACGCGATGGAGGAGGTCGGGGCCACCCTGCCCGCACCCACCTGCACCGGCACCGCGGAGGAGTGCGCCAAGGGCAAGTGGCAGGTGATCGCGGCCAAGAACCCGGTGCGCTCGATGCACGCCGTGGTGCTGAGGAACGGCAAGGTGCTGCTGATCGCCGGTTCCGGCAACGACATCGACCGGTTCAACGCGGGCACCTTCACCTCGGCGGTGTACGACCCGGCGAACGGCTCGTTCAAGACCATCCCGACGCCCGTGGACATGTTCTGCGCCGGGCACGTGCAGCTGGCCGACGGCCGGGTGCTGGTGATGAGCGGCAACAAGGGCTATCCGTCGGCCGACGGGACCATCGGCTACCAGGGGCTGAAGGACTCGTACATCTTCGACCCGGCGACCGAGAAGTACATCAAGACCAACGACATGAACGGCGGGCACTGGTACCCGTCGGCGACCGTCCTCGGCAACGGTGACGTCATCTCCTTCGGCGGCCTGAAGGAGGACTCCACCGGCAACGTCACGGCCGAGAAGTTCTCGGCGGCGCAGGGCAAATGGCTGCCGATGGGCGAGGTCAACCAGACCTGGTCCTACTGGGGCCTGTACCCGTCGATGATCCTGATGCAGGACGGCCGGCTGTTCTACTCGGGCAGCCACACCTTCGGCAACGGCACCCCGGGCACCGGCGCCTCCGTCTACGACTACGCCGCGAACACCATCACCGATGTGCCGGGGCTGCGGAACAAGGACCAGCGGGACGAGTCGGCGAGCGTGCTGCTGCCCCCGGCCCAGGACCAGCGGGTGCTCACCATCGGAGGCGGCAACAACGAGAGCAACCCGGCCGCGAACCGGCTCACCGACATCATCGACCTGAAGAAGCCGAGCCCCGCCTACACGGCAGGCCCGGACATCCCGCTCGGCCTGGTCGACCAGGGCGCGGGCAAGCGGCCGCAGACCGGGGCCGAGGGGAAGATGTACGTCTCGGCGGTGCTGCTGCCGGACGGCAAGGTGCTGGAGACGGGCGGCGGTCTGCACGACCGGGCCGACCCGGTGTTCGAGGCCTCGTTCTTCGACCCGGCCAGCAACACCTACCAGGCCGGCCTGGCCACCGACCCGATCCCGCGGACGTACCACTCGGCGTCCTTCCTGCTGCCGGACGGCCGGGTCATGTCGGTCGGCGACAACCCGGGCAACGGCACGTACAACCACAACGTGTCGGTCTACACCCCGCCCTACCTGTTCAAGGGCGCCCGACCGCAGATCACCTCGGTGATCGACACGCAGTGGGTGTACGGGGACACGCAACGCATCACCGTCGACCGGCCCATCGCCAAGGCGGAGCTGATCCGGCCGGCCGCCGTCACGCACTCCTCGGACCCGAACCAGCGGTTCGTGGACCTGCCGCTGACGGTGGTGAGCAACACGACGGTCGACCTGAACGTGACCAGCAACCCGAACCTGGCGCCGCCCGGCTGGTACATGCTGTTCGCGGTTGACGCGAACGGCGTGCCGTCGATCGCCAAGTGGGTGCACGTGGGCGGGGCTCCGGCCCTGGCCGCCCTGTCCGGCGACCAGGACCGGCCCTCGGCGCACCAGCACACCTTCGCGGACAAGCTGGGCCCGGCCAAGCAGAACCCGGCCAAGCGGGACTCGGCCCCGGTCAGCCCGAAGGTCGCGGGCTGTGACCGGCACTACGGCACGGCCACCCTGTGCGTGCCGACGGTGTTCCCGGCGGAGGTCAAGAACACCACCAAGGCCCGCTGCGACTGGCTGGCCGCGCACAAGTACCCGAAGCGGATGAAGGTCAACGGGAGCGATCCGCTGCGGCTGGATGCGGACCGCGACGGCTACGCCTGCGGGTAGCCGACAGGGCAGGTGAAGGTGACAGGTCGGGACCGGCCCCGGACAGGGGCCGGTCCCGACCGCGTTCCTCGCAGGGGTCGATCCTCCTTCCGGATCCCCGGCCGCCCGTGCAGCGGTGCCGATCCGGAGCGAAGAGAACCCGTTTGTCGGCCCGTCGTCCCACGTCAGGACCGGCCCGTCCTCCTACGCTGAACCGCGGACACCTCTCGGTTGAAAGGTTCGCGCCCATGCCCGAGTCCGCCCTCCCCCTTCCCGCTTCGCGCCGCCGCAGGCCCCTGGGCCGGAGCCGGCGCCTGGCCGTGCTGCTCGCCTGCAGTCTGCTCAGCCTCCCCGCCCTCGCCGGGCAGGCCCAGGCCGACGTCGGAGACATCACCGAGTTCCCCCTGCCCACCGCTGCGAACAGCCCGGTCGGCATCACCGCAGGCCCCGACGGCAATGTGTGGTTCACCGAGCAGGGGGAGGTGAACAAGATCGGGCGGGTCAACCCGGCCGGGGCCATCACCGAGTTCCCGCTGCCCAACCCCAACCGCTTCCCGGACGACATCACCGCGGGGGCCGACGACAACCTGTGGTTCACGGAGCCCTTCCACAACACGATCGGGCGGATCGACCCGGACAACGGGGCCGTCACCGAGTTCCCGCTGCCGCACGCCGACAGCTTTCCGGTCGGCATCACCGGCGGGCCGGACGGCAACGTCTGGTTCGCCGAGAACGGCGCCAACCGGGTCGGGCGGATCACCCCGGCCGGCACGATCACCGAGTTCACGCTGCCGCAGGCCGACAGCAACCCGTACCGGATCACGAACGGCCCCGACGGCAACGTGTGGTTCACCGAGACCTTCGTCAACCGGATCGGGCGGATCACCCCCTCCGGCAAGGTCACCGAGTTCCCGCTGCCGAACCCCGTCGGCTCCCCGTTCAACATCACCGCGGGCCCGGACGGCAACCTCTGGTTCACCGACCCCACCGCCAACGCGGTCAGCCGGATCACACCGTCCGGCAAGGTCACGGAGTTTCCGCTGACGACGCCCAACAGCGGCCCCGTCGGCATCGCGGCGGGCCCGGACGGCAACCTCTGGTTCGGCGAGTCCAACATCAACAAGATCGGGCGGATCACGCCGTCCGGCACCATCACCGAGTTCGACGTGCCCACTCCCAACGTGGACAACACCCCCTTCCACATCGCCGCGGGACCCGACGGCAACATGTGGTTCACCGAGCTCCTCGGCAACCGGATCGGGCGCGTGGAGGTCGGGAAGCCGGCCGCCGACGTGGGAGTAAGGGTGGCCGCACCGGCCACGGTCCGTCCCGGCAGCACGTACACCTACACCGTGACGGTGGTCAACCACGGCCTGTCCGCCGCGACCGGCGTGACCGTGAAGCTGGCCACGCCCGACCACGGACAGGGCCTGATCCCTTCGCCGCGTGCCGAGCGGAGCCCTTCCTCCCAGCTGACCTGGAGGGTGGGGTCGCTGGCTGTGGGGGAGGAGCGCACCTTCCGCGTCAGGGTGCGGGCCACGCGTCCGGGTGTGGTCACGGCGACGGCCAAGGTCGTTGCCGCCACCTTCGACCCGAGCACCGGAAACAACGCGTTCAGCGTCGAGACCCGGGTCTCCCCGCGCTGATCGGGCAGCCGGGGGGCTGCGCGTGACGCGGTCCGTCCAGCCGTCCGTCCAGCCGTCCGTCAACAGGAGCCGGTGCCCCGGGCACAGCCCCCGGGCACCGGCTCCCGTCCGTCAGTCGTGCCTGCCGTGCACCCGGTGCGGTCACGTCTGGCACTCGACGGTGAAGCCGGCCTTGTTGGAGCTCTCGGCTTCGCCCTCGATCACGATCTGTATGGTGCCGATGATCTTCTCCGGCTGCACCGCACCCGCGTCCGGCAGGTACGAGAAGTCGGGCACGTTCTTGGTCCCGGCGGCCTCGAAGTTCAGCGTGAGCAGCCCGGACCTCGCCCCGTCGCCGCGCACCCAGCGGTACTTGACGTCGCCGGCCGTCGCGGTCTGGATCGAACCCTTGGCCACCTGCTTGAAGTTGGGGCAGGTCACCTTCCCGGAGCGGGAGACCACGCTGGCCGAGACGTCGACGACGTCGGCCTTCTTCACGGGGGCCGGGGCCGTCGACTTGGTGCAGGTGATCGTGGGCGCGTTGCGCCGGTTCTCCCGGACCTTGTAGTCGCCCTCGGCGACGTCCTCGTCGGTGAAGCTCCCGTTCGACGAGACCTTGACGTCGTCGGGCCCGTCGGGGCCGGTGATCTTCACCGAGGCGTTGCGGGGGAACTTGGTGAGCTTCAGGTCGAACGTCGGCCGGTTGCCCGGACCCGGGTCACCCTTGGCGAGGGAGCAGACTCCGGCCGGGGCGCGTGCGGCCGCCCCGGTGTCCGCGACGGCGGTGAGCGGGCTGAGGGCGATCGCTGACGCCACGCAGGGGGCGAGCAGGGCACAGCGTTGCTGGTGGTTCATGGTTGACTCCTCCGGGCCGGATGGGCACCATCGGGGGCTATTTCTTGCAGGTGAGGCCGGGGTTGCTCTCCTTCCGGGTACGTCCCTCTCACCCGACGGCCGCGCATCGGATCAGCGACCGTCCGGGTTCACTTGGCCATCACGATGTGGACGCTGCTGTTGTCGCCCGGGTTGGTGTCGCCCGGTACGCGGAGGGTGGCGCGGATGACACCCTGGCCCGCCTTGTCCACGTGCGCGAAGACCGGGAGCTCCTTCTTCTCCGTGGACTTGAGGGTGCCGCCGGTGCAGCGGTAGCCCCTGACCTTGCCGTCCGCCGCAGGAGCATTCATCTTGCACTCGAAGCCGCTGAAGATGGTGCTGTCCGGTGGTTTCCTGACCGACAGCGACCCGTCGGTGGTGACATCGATCACCGCGCCCTTGGCGTCCCCACCGGAGCTGAAGTACGGCAGCCAGTAGGTCCGGTTGGTGCCGACCGTTGGGGCGAACTCGCCGTTGAAGGTGCCCAGCGACGCGTTCGTGGGCGCACCGGCGGGATCGGCCGGGTCGGTCGCGGCGCTGCAGACGTTCTTGCTCCACTCGCTGAACTCGTGCGTGGGGAGCCCCGACGCGCTGTCCGTCGCGGGTACCCGCGCCTGCGCGGCCCCGCAGTACGCCACGCCGGGCTTGACGCCGGGGAGCGACCGGGTGACCTCGCGTCCCGTCCCGGGCGAGCCGGGGTAGAGCTTCCGTACCTTGCCGGCTTCGTTGTTGGGGTTGTCCTTCTCGAAGACGGCGACCCAGAAACCGCTCTCGTCGGCCGTGTTGTCCCTGAAGGTGACGTAGGCGGTCGTTCCCTCCGTCCAGACGCGCACCGTGGTGGGGGCCGGGGGTTTCTCGCCGGCGCCCGCCGGCGTGGCCAGGCCGGCCACGAGACCGCATGCCATACCTGCTCCTGCACAGAGCCGGAGGACTCTTCTCGTCCGTGTCGTGCTGGATGTCATCGGGTCCTCATTTCGCTACCGGGGGGCGAGCGACGGTCCGGCCGAGACACTCCGATTATCCGTCCGCTCCCGGTGCGCGGCACTTCGGCACACCGGGAGCGGAGGGCCTACGCGTGCTGGTAGGCGGCCAGCGAGATGCCCACGAAGTGGGTGACGAAGGCGACCAGGGTCAGTGAGTGGAAGACCTCGTGGAAGCCGAAGAAGCGCGGGGAGGGGTTGGGTCGTTTGATCCCGTAGATGACCCCTCCCGCGCTGTAGAGGAGTCCGCCGACGATGACCAGGACGAGGACGGCGATGCCGCCGGTCCGCATGAAGTCGGGCAGGAAGAAGACGGCGGCCCAGCCCATGGCGATGTAGCACGGGGTGTAGAGCCAGCGGGGGGCGCCGACCCAGAACACCCGGAAGGCGATGCCGGCGGCGGCCGCGAGCCAGACCGCCCACAGGAGCGTGCGTCCGGTGGAGTCGGGCAGGAGCAGGACCGTCAGCGGGGTGTAGGTCCCCGCGATGATGAGGAAGATGTTGGCGTGGTCGAGCCGCCGCAGGATCGCCTCGCCGCGCGGACCCCACGTACCCCGGTGGTAGAGGGCGCTGATGCCGAAGAGCAGGCAGGCGGTGAGGACGTACACCCCGCACGCCACCCGCGCCCGCGTCGAATCGGTGAAGGTCATCAGCGCCAGGCCCGCGACGATCACGGCGGGGAACATTCCGGCGTGCAGCCAGCCGCGGAGGAGCGGCTTGACTTCGGCCTGGGCAACGGCTTCGGCAGTCATGCGCACATGCTACCTACGGGTCCGTAGGTTTCCGGCAGTGTGCTTTACGGAAGATTGACGGACGTGGCGATGCTCACGTGAGAGGCCCCCTGGACATATGCGCACATGCACCGGATGATCAGATGAGTGCGGTCGGCACCGGATGAGCGGAGCGCGAAGCGTCCGGGTCGCAGCCCCCACGGGGCATACACCAAACAAACCCCTCAACAAGGAGCAATCGTGGCGCGCGACAACGCGGCTCCCACTTCCGTCCCGACGAACCACCCCGGGCTGATCACCTGGGTGGAGGAGATCGCAGCCCTGACCGAGCCGGACGCCATCGTCTGGTGCGACGGTTCCGAGGCCGAGTACGAGCGCCTGTGCGAGGAGCTCGTCGCCAAGGGGACCTTCAAGAAGCTCGACCCGGTCAAGCGCCCCAACTCGTACTACGCGGCCTCCGACCCCTCCGACGTCGCGCGCGTCGAGGACCGCACCTTCATCTGCTCCGAGAAGGAAGAGGACGCCGGCCCGACCAACCACTGGAAGGCTCCCGCGGAGATGAAGGACATCTTCGCCGGCGAGAAGGGCATCTTCCGCGGTTCGATGAAGGGCCGGACGATGTACGTCGTCCCGTTCTGCATGGGCCCCCTCGGCTCCGACCTCTCCGCGATCGGCGTCGAGATCACCGACTCCGCCTACGTCGCGGTCGCCATGCGCACCATGACCCGCATGGGACAGGCCGTTCTCGACGAGCTCGGCACCGACGGCTTCTTCGTCAAGGCCGTCCACACCCTCGGCGCTCCGCTCGCCGAGGGCGAGGCCGACGTCCCGTGGCCGTGCAACACCACCAAGTACATCTCGCACTTCCCCGAGACCCGCGAGATCTGGTCCTTCGGCTCCGGCTACGGCGGCAACGCCCTGCTCGGCAAGAAGTGCTACGCGCTGCGCATCGCCTCCGTCATGGCGCGTGACGAGGGCTGGCTCGCCGAGCACATGCTGATCCTCAAGCTCACCCCGCCGCAGGGTGAGGCCAAGTACGTCGCCGCCGCGTTCCCGAGCGCCTGCGGCAAGACCAACCTCGCCATGCTGGAGCCGACCATCCCCGGCTGGACGGTCGAGACCATCGGCGACGACATCGCCTGGATGCGCTTCGGCGCGGACGGCCGCCTCTACGCGATCAACCCCGAGGCCGGCTTCTTCGGCGTGGCCCCCGGCACCGGCGAGCACACCAACGCCAACGCCATGAAGACGATGTACGCCAACACCGTCTTCACCAACGTCGCGCTCACCGACGACGGCGACGTCTGGTGGGAGGGCATGACGGAGGAGACTCCCGCCCACCTCATCGACTGGAAGGGCAACGACTGGACCCCGGAGAGCGAGACTCCGGCGGCCCACCCCAACGCCCGCTTCGCCGTCCCGGCCGCCCAGTGCCCGACGATCGCCCCCGAGTGGGAGGACCCCAAGGGCGTCCCGATCTCCGCGATCCTCTTCGGCGGCCGCCGCGCCTCCGCCGTACCGCTGGTCACCGAGTCCTTCGACTGGAACCACGGCGTCTTCATCGGCTCGAACATCGCCTCCGAGAAGACCGCCGCCGCCGAGGGCAAGGTCGGCGAGCTCCGCCGCGACCCCTTCGCCATGCTGCCGTTCTGCGGCTACAACATGGGCGACTACATGGCGCACTGGATCAAGGTCGGCGCCAACGCGGACGCCGCGAAGCTCCCGAAGATCTACTACGTGAACTGGTTCCGCAAGAACGACGCGGGCAAGTTCGTCTGGCCCGGCTTCGGCGAGAACAGCCGCGTCCTGAAGTGGATCGTCGGCCGCCTCGAGGGCACCGCCGAGGGCGTCGAGACCCCCATCGGCATCCTGCCGACCAAGGACTCCCTCGACCTCGACGGCCTGGACCTCCCCGAAGAGGACCTCGACTTCCTCCTCACCGTGGACAAGGAGGTGTGGCGCGACGAGGCCTCCCTGGTCCCCGAGCACCTGAACACCTACGGCGACCACACCCCGAAGGAGCTGTGGGACCAGTACCACGCGCTCGTCGAGCGCCTGGGCTGACCGACCGCCCCGACCGCCCCGATCACCGGGGCACCGCCCCGACCCCGGGGCCACTGAACGCGGGAAACCCCCGACCAAGCGGTTCCCCGCCGCAGCACCCGGCCCGTCAGGAGCGTTCGCGCTCCTCCAGATAGGTCGTGTGCGTCTGCTGACGGCGGGCCTCCACCTCGTGGAGGCCCGCCGTTACGCGTTCCGCCTCGTCGAACAGCACCGACAGCTGACGCTCCAGATGCCGCTCCGGCGGAACCGTCCCGGGCTGGAGCCGGCTCCACCAGCGGGCCCGGTTGTACGTGTCCACCGACTCCGGGACATCGGTCCGCACCGCCCGCGACAGCACGTGCACCGACTCCGGCTCCCCGGCCAGTACGTCGGCCACCCAGCCGGGATCGAGCAGCCGCCCGTACAGCTCCAGCAGCTCGGTCAGCTTCCCGCCGGCCGCCGGCGGCAGCTCCACCTCCGCCAGGTACTCCCGCAGCCGTTCGAAATCCCCCCGCAGCACACCGAGCTGCTCGCTGGGATCGAAGTCGGGCACCGGGACCCGCTCCGGCGGGGCGATCAGCGCGCCCGCCCCGTACAGCCCGGCGATCACGAACGGCCAGGAAGCGCCCGCCAGACCGGTGAGGGCGAGCCCCACCCCCACCACCCCGCAGGCGCTGCCCGCCAGGTTCTTCTTCGACTCCAGGTACCGCAGCGCTCTGGCTGCGAGACCGTCCCTACTGGTAGCCACGGATCTCCTCGAAGGCCCCGTCCAGGGAGCCGTTCCCGTCGGTGGCGTCGAAGAGACGTCCACCGGTCAGCTCGGCGATGGCCGAAAGCTCCTTGCGGTCGGAGTCCCCGAACAGCACCGCGAAGACGGGCGTCTTCCGCTGAGCCTCGGGCAGTTTGGCGAAGAAACCCTCGAAGTGCTTCGCGTCGACCCCCTCGGTGTTCTCCCCGTCCGTCATGAGCACGATCGAGGTGAACGCGTCCGCGCCGCCCTTCCCCAGATGCCGGTACGCCGCCTCCAGACTGCTGTAGACCGCCGTACCCCCCGCCGGCTCGAGCGAGCCCACGTCCTTGCGTACGGCATTCAGCGCCGGCCCCGGATCGCCCGGCTCCACGACGTGCGTCCGCACGTTCTTCACCGAGGACCCGAACGGCAGCAGGGTCACCTCCTCCCGGTCCCGGAACCGGTGCCCGGTCCGCGAACTCCCGCTCCCCGTCAGCTCGGTGAGCGCCGCCTTCAGCTTCCCGATCCGGTCCCCCTCCGCCATCGAGCCGGAGGTGTCCAGCACGTACACCGTCCGCGAGGGGCGCCGCAGCTCGTGCTCGTACGAGGACAGCAGTCCGTCGGCGACGGCCAGCGTGCCGGGGAACGGCAGCTCGCGGCGCGGCTCGCCCGCCAGCCCGGCCGCCGGGGTCACCCCGGCGGTGACCGGGCGGCGGAACGTCCGGTCGGTGATGGCCTGCTGGGCGGCCGCGCCCCGCAGGTACTCGGTGAGCACCCGCCCGGACTCGCGGGCCCCGGCGGGCGCGGAGGTGAGCAGGGTCAGCGGGTAGTCGGCCGTGACGACCCCGTCCCGCGGCCGGACCACGGTCAGGCCGGTCTTGCCGTCCCGGTTCATCGACAGCAGCACCGACTCGTAGTTGACGAGCGCGTCCACATCGCCGCGCCGGGTGTAGGCGGTGGCCAGCCAGCCGGAGGACCCGGAGGTCAGCTTCTGCCCGGTGAAGAACTCCTTCAGCCGGGGCGCCGCCTTCTTCACGTCCTCACCGGTGAGCGCGGCCTGCGCGCCGGACAGACCGGAGGCGACCGAGACCAGCGCGGAGAAACCCGAATTGGACCGCACCGGGTCGGTCATCCCGTACGTGAGCTTCCCGCCCGCCACGGCCTCGTGGACGGCGGACCAGGTGACCTCCTCCGCCTTCCAGCCGAGCCGGGCCAGCGCCTCGGGCTTCACCCCGAGCGCCACCGGCGAGGACATCACCGGACTCTCGGAACTGAGCTTCCCGGCCGCCTCGGGCCGCAGGCGCAGGTAGTCGTTGGAGGACAGCCAGATGGCGTCGTACTTCCCGTCGGCCGCCCCGGAGGCCACCTGCTCGACGGCATCGAGCGTCCCGGACCAGGTCAACTCGACCCCGACCCCGGTCACCTTCTTCGCCTCGTCCAGCACCGGCTTCATATCGACCAGCTCACTGGAGGCGAGCACCCTAAGCGTGCCGTCCTTGTAGGCGGACGCACTCTCCTTCGGCTTCCCGGCCTCGCTCCCGGTACACCCGGCCACGGTCAGCATCCCGGCCAGCAGCACACCCATCCAGCCCCTCCGGCGTTTGAGGAGCGGGGTCTGGGGCGGAGCCCCGGTTCGGGAAGGGGCGGGGTGGGGAAAGGCTCCGCGCAGCGGCCTCACAGCGCACCCCCGTCGAGCGCCCCGACGGACCGGGTACGGCCCAGATGCGCGGACGCCGCCTGCAACTCCCCGGTCAACGACTCCACCGTCGCCGCCATGCTCTCCGTCGCCTGCACCTTAAACGCATCGATCGTGTCCAGCGTCCGGTAGATCTGCTGGAACGCCGCCCGCAGCGTCTCCGCCCCCACCGCCGGATCCGCCGCGATCCGCTGGATCTCCCCGCTCTGCGTGCTCAGCATCTCCGCATTGCCGCGGATCAGGTCCTCGGTCGTGTTCCGCAGCGTGTTGACCTGCTCGACCACCTTCCGCTGGTTGTCCAGTGCGGACGCCAGCATCACCGCGATCCGCAGCGCCGACACCGTGGTCGTCGCCGCCCGGTCCACGCCCTTGATCAGTTCGTCGTTGTTCCGCCGGACCACGTCCATCGCCAGGTAGCCCTGCGCGCAGACCGCCAGCTGGGTCAGCAGGTCCTGGTGCTTCTGCCGGACCGGGAACAGGACGTCCGCCCGCAACGCGTCGGCCTGCCGCGCATCGGTGCCTTCGACCTCGGCGATGCGCTGCTCCACGGCCGCGTCCAGCGCCTCGGTGAGGACGGCGTACTCCTGGAGCTTGCCCATGGTCTCCCACAGCTTGGCGCGCTCGGTGTGCAGCGCCGCGTTGTCGCGGCGCAGCTCGTCCTGGCCGCCGCGCAGCGAACCGACGATCTTGTTGAGGGTGGCCTGCGAGGAGGCGTACTTGGCCACGTGGTCGCGGAACCTGTTGCCGCCCGGCAGCTTGGCCAGCAGCCGTCGCGCGCCCCGCGCGGGCGTGTCGCGGGGGTCGAGGTCCTCGACGGTACGGCGCAGCTCCACCAGCGAGCCGGCGACGCGGCCCTGCGCGTCCCCGCCGTCGGCGGACAGCGAGCGTACCGCGCGGTCCAGCATCCGGTTGGACTGCTGGGCGGCGCTTCGGATGTCGGCGGCGCCGAGCCCGGCCATCTCGCCGATCCGGGTGGCGAACTCGGGGGAGCGGGCGTCGAGCCCGGCGAGCGATCCGACGTACTCCCGGGCCCGCCGGGCCATCTCCTCGCGTACGCCGTCCTCGAGCGGGACGAGACCGGAGGCCTGGTCCCGGCGGACGGGGGCGACGGGTTCGGGGGCGGTGAGGACCAGCGGGGCGCTGCCCGGGCCCTCGGGTGGTGTCAGTGTCATGCGTACTCGTCCCCTAGCCCTTGGCCCGCTCGGCGAGCGTCTGCAGGATCTTGACGGTGGGTGTACCGACCTGGTTGATGCCGGCCAGGCTCTGGTTCAGGTGGGCGGTGTGCGGTGCGGTGGCCCGGGTGAATTCCTGGACGCCGTTCTGCGGGCGGAATCCGTGGCGGATCGCCAGTTCGCGGAGCCCGGGGTCGGTGGAGAGCAGCTCGCCGAGCCCCTTGGCCTCGTCGTTCAGCGGTACGAAGGTGTGGTCGCTGTTGACGGTGGTGTCCGGGTACAGCACGACCATGTCCCCGGCCGGCTGGTTGCGCAGGAGCAGCGCGGCGACCTGGGACTCGTACACGAGGACGAGGGGCTGGCCGGCCCCGCTGACGAACTCGCGGAAGGGGGCGTCGGTGCTGGGCGGCTGCTGGCCCTGCGGCGCGGTCAGCTTGTTGAGCAGCGGGGCGGTGGCCTCGATGCCCTTGTCGTCGGAGACGATGGTGTGGTTGTTGGCGACGTTGGAGACGGCGGCGAGGTAGAGCGCGCCGGAGTTGGACGAGGTCGGGTCGGTGGACCGGACGAGGACCTTCCCGAGGAGTTCGGGGTGGCCGGCGGAGCCCTTGAGCTGCTGCCAGGTGCGGTCCTCGCGGGCGGCCTTGACGAATTCGCCCATGGCGAGGGTGCCGGTGCTCTTCCCGGTCATCCGGACGAGGCCGTTGTCGGCGAGCACCTGCGCGGTGCTCGTACGGGTGACCACGACGAGCGGCGAGAAGAACGGCACCACCTGCGGGGCCTGGACGCCGGCCTTGGCCTTGACCTCCTTGGCCGGTTCGCTGCTGCCGGGAAATGCGAAGTCGTAGTCCTTGAGGGGGAGTTGGTCCATGGCCCAGGAGCCGGACGTCTCGGTTCTGACGGTGTAGCCCTTGGCGGCAAGGGTCTTCACCACATCGGGGTCGGCGAAGAACTCGGCTTTCTCCGAGCCGATCACGCCGTGCACGGTCTTCGTTGCCGTGTGTTCTGGGTCCTGAGGTCCGCCTCCTGCCAAGATGACGGCTACCACGCCACCGATCAGCAGGACTGCCAGGACGATTCCGAGGATGCGTCTCACGGGGGCAGCGTGCTCACGGAAACCCACATTCCGCGCTGAATTGAATGAACGTCAGGTGACGAGGTGGTCCCACTTCGACATGGGAAGGAACGGACCATGGGTACGTCGAGTGCCTTGAAATGGCAGGGCTGGTTTGTCGGCCTGGTGGGTCTGGCGGCGCTGCTGGTGTTCGCCCCGCTGGCGCTGTACGTCTGGGCGGGCGGCGGCCCGCAGCAGGCCGTTGCCGCGCACGTGCCGGCCGAGGACGCTGCGGTGTCCGCGTGCCGAATCGATCCGGCAAGCAAGCGTCTGCTGGCGGGCATCGAGGTGACGAGCCGGGCGGCGCAGACGGGTTCGTACGTGGTGACGGTCGAGTTCCGTCAGGATCCGCCGGTGGGCACGGTGCAGGCGTTGGTCCGGCTGGACGGGGTGGCGCCCGGGGCCGTGGTCCACGGCGAGGCGGTCGGGCCGGTGTGGCCGGCCGGAGTGGCGCCGTGGTGCGGGGTGGCGGGCGCGGAGTTCACGGTGGCGGCGGGCTGAGCACGGCCGGGCACGGCTGGGCGCGGCTGCACGCTGTCGGTGCGGTCGCTGCTGCCTGTCATGGCTCCCGGTCCGAGGCCTCCGCGGCCTCGGACCGGGGCCGTCAGTGGGCCCCGGCCAGGTCGGTGGCGGCGAGGGCGGCGGTGTGCGCGTCCATCTGCTCGGCAGCGAGGATCGCGACACCGGTGTCGGCGCGCGAGGCGGCGACGAGGAGCACGCGGGCGGCGAGGTCGTGCGCGCGGCGGTGCAGCTCGGGCGTGTGCTCACCGGAGAGCCCGGCGTGCCGGGCCGGCGGGGTGCCGCGCAGTCGCGCGACGTGCGCGGCGATCTGCTCGGCGTCGGCGTCGAGACCGAGTTCGTCGGTGACGGCGAGCAGGGCCGAGAGGTGCCCGGCGAGCTGGATGTCCAGCTCCTCGGCACGGCTGCGGTGCGGGTAGTCGGCGTGACCACGGCCCATGCGGTGGACCGTGGCCGCCGTCTTGCGGTTCGGCTCGTACATGAGGAAGGCCTCCTGCGTGGTCAGGAGACCATCCTACATTGGATCGGGTCTAAAGTTGAGCCGAATCCGAAGATCCGGTGATCGAGTTCGAAGCCGGCCTAGGGCTGCGAGTACCCGTCGAGGAAGTTGCCGATACGCGTCACGGCGTCGCCCAGGTCCGTGGCATTGGGCAGCGTCACGATCCGGAAGTGATCGGGCTCCGGCCAGTTGAAGCCGGTGCCGTGGACCACCATGATCTTCTCGGCGCGCAGGAGGTCGAGGACCATCTGCCGGTCGTCCTTGATCTTGTAGACCGAGGGGTCGAGCTTCGGGAAGAGGTACAGCGCACCCTTGGGCTTCACGCAGGTGATGCCGGGGATCCGGGTGAGCAGGTCGTAGGCGGTGTCGCGCTGCTCCAGCAGGCGGCCGCCCGGCAGCACCAGGTCGTTGATCGACTGTCGGCCGCCGAGCGCGGTGGCGACGGCGTGCTGGGACGGCATGTTCGCGCAGAGGCGCATGTTCGCCAGGATCGTCAGGCCCTCGATGTACGAGGCCGCGTGGTGCTTGGGGCCGCAGACCGCCATCCAGCCGGCCCGGTAGCCGGCGACGCGGTAGTTCTTGGACAGCCCGTTGAAGGTCAGGGTCAGCAGGTCCGGCGCGATCGCGGCGGTGTTCGTGTGCGTCGCCCCGTCGTACAGGATCCGGTCGTAGATCTCGTCCGAGCAGACGACCAGGTTGTGGCGGCGCGCGATGTCCGTGAGGCTGCGGAGCATCTCGTCGTCGTAGACGGCGCCGGTCGGGTTGTTCGGATTGATGATCACGATCGCCCGGGTGCGGTCGGTGATCTTGCGCTCGATGTCGGCGAGGTCCGGCATCCAGTCCGACTGCTCGTCGCAGCGGTAGTGCACGGCGGTACCGCCGGCGAGGGACACGGAGGCGGTCCACAGCGGATAGTCCGGCGCGGGGACGAGCACCTCGTCGCCGTCGTCGAGCAGCGCCTGCATGGACATCTGGATCAGCTCGGAGACGCCGTTGCCGAGGTAGACGTCCTCGACGTCCAGCCCGATGCCCTTGGTCTCGTAGTGCTGCACGACCGCACGGCGCGCGGACAGCAGGCCCTTGGCATCCCCGTAGCCGTGTGCGCTGCCGAGGTTGCGCAGCATGTCCTCAAGGATCTCCGGCGGGCACTCGAAGCCGAAGGCTGCGGGGTTGCCGGTGTTGAGCTTGAGGATGCGATGACCTGCCGCTTCGAGCCGCATGGCCTCTTCGAGCACGGGGCCGCGGATCTCGTAGCAGACATTGGCGAGCTTCGTTGACTGGATCACCTGCATGGCGGGAGCTTACGGGGCCGCGCGCGGCCGCGCTTCGGCATTTGGGCCGGGCGCGCGGCGGGGAAATGTCCCGATTCGGGGGATGAGGAGGCCTGAATGCCACCCCTCCTTGGAAACCAGGGCCCGACCCCCGCTCCACCTACGGAACGTGTGCACCCGGCCCTCCCCGGGCAAACCGGTGTTGCCCTCGTCACTCCCCGAAGGACGTCAGGTCGGACGCCCCCGTACGAGCCCCCCGCCGACGAACCCCGACCGCAGCCCCCATGAGGCGCCCGCCTCCCCGCAGCGGCCCACCGGGCCGCGCCCCGCTCGACTGCGGGGCGGCGGCTGGCCGGGGCGGTCCCTGCCCGGGCCGGGGCCGATCTGCTGGGCGGGGCCCAGCACCGCGTAGCGGCCGGGCCGCGACCCCGCTCAACTGCCGGACGGCGGCTGGTCGGGGCGTGCCCTACTGGGCCGGGCTGGTCGGTTGGGCGGGGTCAGGGGATGGCCGGGGCTTCGCCTGGACGGAATCGGAGAGCAGGCGGGGGGCCTTCCCGGCAGTCCCAGTGTCGTTCCGTGTCCGTCCGGCCTGTCAAGGGCGCTCCCTTCGGTCGCGTCGCTTCGCGATGTCGCTGCGCTCCACCCTTGACAGGCCGGCCG
>NZ_JBFBAV010000056.1:0-39397 GCF_040689505.1 Streptomyces sp. NPDC051211 | reverse complement strand
CGCAGCAGGCGGGCGGCGCCGGGGAAGTCGCCGGCGTCCATGGCCCGGTAGCCCATTCCGGCGAGGCGGTCGAACTCGCGGACGTCGCTGGAGCCTCCGTTGGAGGCCAGGAGGTATCCGCCGGGCAGGGTCACCAGGACGTCCTTCGCCGTCCGGCTCTCCTCCTCGCCGCCGGCTTCGAGCGCGGTGGTGATCAGGGCCCGCAGCTGCAGCACGTACGTCTGCAGAGTGGTCCGCGCACTACGCGGCGGCTCACCCGCCCACAGCTCCTCTATCAGCGCTGCCACCGGCACCACCTGATCGGCGTGCAACGCGAGCAGGGCGAGAACCTGCCGCGGCTTGGGAGCGGTCGGCGTGATCGAAACCCCGTTCTCACGCACCGCCAGTGCACCCAGTACTGAGATGTCCACGCCGTACTCCCCGTGTTCGTGGGTGGCCCGTCGCCGAGTTCAGTAGAAAACAGCACCGACGGTTTGTCAATATCAAACCGGTCGTGCTGTTTTAAGGTGTCTTCGATCTGGGCGTACACTCAGAAACCCCTACTGAACTGGTAGTTCAGTAGGGGCGAGGGGATCGTGCAACTCAGAGGCGGACGCCAGTCGGCCGCAAGCGGGCCTCAGAAGCAAACCTTCCGGTCTGCTTAAACCCCGGCCGTCTCGGCTTCCCGGTCCGCCTCGATCTCGGCGGCGACTTCGGCACCCCGCTGCGCGGTGATGGTGAGCCGGGCGAGCACCGCCGGCGTGGCGATGCCGGGGTAGATGTGCTGGTAGACCCCGGCGATCCGCTCCTCGATGTCATCGCGGTCGTTCAGGGTCTGCGAGTAGATCTGGGCCCCGGTCCAGCAGGCGGAGATGATCCAGGCGGTCTCCGCCGGATCGACGTGCGGGAGGAGTTCGCCCTGCGCCTTCGCCTGGGCGAGCAGCTGCTCGGTGAACTCGATCCAGCCGGGCACGGAACCGCCGCCGAAGATCTCACGCATGTCGGGCCCGAGCGAGAGGCGCGCGCCGGCGCTGAGCATCGGATCGCGCTTCATCCGGTACGCCAGCAGCAGCGCGACGTCGACGAGTTCCTGCAGCTTGCTGTCCCGGCTGGGTACCCCGCCTTCGGCCAGCTGCTCGTCGAGCACGCCCTGGGCCAGCTCCTGCTTGGAGGAGAAGTGGAAGTACAGGGCGCCCTTGGTGACGCCCGCGCGCGCAAGGATGTCCGCGATGGTCGCGGCCTCGTATCCGCGCTCGTCGAATACCGCCGCGGCCGCTTCCAAGATCGCGCGACGCGTACGGACCGCACGCTCCTGCCGTGCCACGGTGCCTCCGAAAGTCATCGGTCGTTGGCGTGTCCCCAAGACAGGATCCACGCCCCCTCCTCAAAACCAACCAGAAGGTCCGTATTTTATCAAGCGGGAGTTGACAAACCCTCCATCCGGGCTCGACTGCCTGACTTCTCCGCGGCCACTGCGCCCGCCACCTGCGGCGCTCCTCCGTGACCGCGACCACGCGACCCCGATCAGCCGGTCACCCGCTGCGGTCCCAGCCGCACCGGAAGCTCCCGCAGCCCGTTGGAGATGAAGGATTCCGTCCGGGGCAGCCGGCCCGGGCAGCCCGCGGCCGAGATCTCCGGGAACCGCCGGAAGAGGGCCGTCAGGCTCACCGCCGCCTCCAGCCGGGCGAGGGTGGCGCCCAGGCAGTAGTGGATTCCGAAGCCGAAGGCCATGTGGTCCCCGCGGCTGGGCCGGGTGATGTCGAAGGCGTCCGCATCGGCGCCGTGCAGGGCGGGATCGCGCCCGACGGAGGCGAAGGAGACGATGAACGGGTCTCCCGCCGGGATCACCGTTCCGTCGATCTCGATGTCCTCGACGGCGAACCGCAGGAACCCGTTGGCGGCCGGCGGTTCCAGCCGCAGGGTCTCCTCGACGACGTCCTCCCAGGCCGCAAGCCCGGACTCCACCAGCTCCCGCTGGGCGGGGTGGCGCAGCATCAGGTCGACGGCGCTGGAGATCAGGTTCACCGAGGTCTCGTAGCCCGCGGTGAACAGCAGGATCAGGTTGTCGGTGAGCTCCTTCTCGGTCAGCCGCGCGCCGTTCTCGTCGTCGCGTGCCGCGAGCATGGCGCTGGTGAGGTCGTCCGCCGGGTGCGCCCGCTTGTACGCGACGAGGTCGGCCATGGTCTCGTACAGGTCGACCGAGTTCTGCCGGGCCTCCTCCACCGAGATGCCGGTGTCGAAGAAACCGTTGATGATCTTGTGGAGCATGGCCCAGGACCGCTCGGGGATGCCGAAGAGCTCGAACATCACCCGGGTCGGCACCTCGTGCGCGTAGTGCGCGCGCAGGTCCACCACCTCGTCCGCGGGCAGCTCGGCGAGCGCGTCGAGCCGCTCGGCGGCCACCGCTTCGACGCGGGGGCGGAGGGCGGCGACCCGGCGGGCGCCGAAGCCGGCCATCGCGGGCTTGCGCAGCCGGGTGTGCTCCTCCCCGTACGCGGTGATCATGTTCTGCACCGAGACCCAGATGGACAGCGGCCAGGCGTGGGTGACCTCGCCGTCGATCCAGGCCCGCCAGTGGCGGTAGGCGTCCTTGGAGACGCGCCGGGGGTCGGCGAGGAGTTCTCTGAGCGCCTCGTGCCCGGCGACCGCCCAACCCGGAACCCCGCCCGGCAGCACCACTTTGACGATCGGTCCGAGCTCTCTGAGCCGGGCCGCCTCGGCGTGGACGTTCCGTCCCGAGGGGTCGATGGCTATCGGGCATTGACGGAGCATCAGGGGTCTCCAGCAGGTCGGCGGTTGGGGGGTGCCGACCGACTCGACGCCCCGTTTACAAACCGCCCGGCCGGTTCTCATGGAACCGACGGCGGGCCCAATTCTGTCAGGTCGGATGGGGTGTCGCCACCATTACCGGCCCAGGTGGCAGACCGTGCCACCGACCGGGCCGACCCCGGCCAACGGCCTGATTCCGCCCCCCTGTCGGGGTGGTCCGGAAGAGCGGAGGTCCCTCTCCCACTTGGGTTCCAGGCCCCTCACCCGCACCGTCTCCCGTTTTGGCCGATCCGCCTTGGCAGGCGAGGAATGTGGTGTGTGAGGACATCCGGCTCACAAGTTCCCAGCGGGGCACGTGAGGCAACGGTGGGGGATTAGCACCTTGCAAACAAAACCGGAGAGTACGTATCTTGCGTGTCTGAAGCCCCTCATCCGTCGATCCGGCTCTGTGGAGAGGTCCATGACCCTGCTCACGTTCGAGAAGAAGGCCCCCTTAGTCCCGCACCACGGAGCCGCGGCGCCATGGACACGCTGCAATGAGCACCCGAGCCTGACCACCACCGTTCCCCGTGAGTACGTCCACCGCAGTTCCCTCGCCGAGGTGTTCCTGACGGGCTACGAGCGGATCGGGGACAACGTCTTCTCCCTCAAGGGGCAGTGGCCCCGCGCCCACACCTTCTTCGTGAGCCGCGACGGCACCAGCCACGACCCGGTCCAGGCGGGCGAGACGATCCGCCAGGTCGGACTCTTCCTCTGCCACGCCGAGTACGGCGTACCGCTGGGCCACAACGTGCTGCTGTGGAGCCTCGGCTTCACGACCGACCCCGAGCAGCTGCACATCGGCACCGACCCCTCCGAGCTCGAACTCATCGCCACCTGCACCGACTTCGTCTGGAAGGGCAGCAGATTCTCCGGACTGCTCGAGGTCACCATCTACCGCAACGGCCGGGTCGCCGCCTCCGGAACGGCCACCTTCAGCTGCGTGCCCCCGGCCGTCTACCGCCGGCTGCGCGGCAACCACGGACCGGACGCGGCCCTGCGGCCCCTGGAGCGGTTCACCCCCATACCGGCGGCCGACGCCGGCCGGCTGCTCCCCTTCGACGTGGTCCTCGCCCCCTCCGGCCTGCCGGACCGCTGGCTGCTCAGCCCCGACCTCGGGCACCCGATCCTCTTCGAGCACGCCAACGACCACCACCCGGGCATGGTGCTGATCGAGGCCGCCCGGCAGGCCGCCTGCGTCAAACTGCCCGGCTCCGGATACGTCCCCTCGGCCATCACCACCGCCTTCCACGCCTACGCGGAACTCGACACGGAGTGCTGGATCGACGCCCGGCTGCTGCCCGGCGGACCCGCCGGCACCCGCACCGTCGAGGTCACCGGCCACCAGAACGGCACCCTGGTCTTCGAGGCCTCCGTCACCGGCACCCCGGCCGCGCTCTGATGCTCGGGGGGAAATCGGTCCTCATCACGGGAGCCGGCACCGGGATCGGCGCGGCCGCCGCCCGGGTCTTCTGCCGGGAGGGCGCCGCCGTCACCCTGGTCGCCCGGCGGGAGAAGGAACTCGCCGGACTCACCGCCGAACTCACCGGGGCCGGCCACCGCGCCCAGTACGTCCTCGCGGACGTCCGGCAGCGCGCCGACGTGGCCCGCGCGGTGGCCGCGGCCACGGAGGCCTTCGGCGGGCTGGACGCGGCCTTCAACAACGCGGGACTCGCCGCGATGCCCGGCCCGATGCACCTGGTCGACGACGAGACGTACGACAGCGTCATGGACACCAACGTGCGCGGCGTGTGGCACTGCCTGCAGTACGAGATCGCCGCCATGCTCGAAGGCGGCGGCGGGGCCATCGTCAACAACAGCAGTACGGCCGGGCTGGTCGCCACCGTCGCCGGATCCCCGTACATCGCGGCCAAGCACGCGGTGATCGGGCTGACCAAGGCGGCGGCCAACGAGTACGGGAGCCGGGGCATCCGGGTCAACGCGATCGCCACCGGTGCCACCCGGACCGGGATGCTCGGCGAGTACCTCGACCAGGACCCCGGGCGGGAGCCCGCCATGGCGGGCAAGGCGATGGTGGGGCGGCTCGCGGCCCCCCACGAGATCGCCGAGGCCGCGGCCTGGCTGTGCAGCGACCGGTCCTCCTACATCACGGGGGCGACGGTGCCGGTGGACGGCGGCCGCACCGCCCGCTGAGCCCGCCACCGCCGAGCCCGGCCGGTCGGGGCGGCCCCCACCCGCCCCGACCGGCCGCACGGCAGAAACAAAAAAAGAATCTCCCCCTCCGCGGTCACATCCTCGGCTCCGGTCCCGTCATTGCTGTGACGGACCGAAACGGGCACCAGCCCAGCAAACCGAAGGAATACGGCCATGACCGCACGAATGGGAAATCCCGCCTCTGTCGTCCCCGGTGCGATGCCCGCTCTGCTCGCCATCGGCAAGGCCGTCGCGAAGACCGGGATCAGCGAGCGCACCCTGGAACTCGCCCACATCCGCGCCAGCCAGATCAACGCCTGCGGGGTCTGCCTCGACATGCACCCCAGGATCGCCAAGAAGCTCGGTGAGACGGACGAGCGGATCCACGCCGTGGCCGGCTGGCGCGACACCCCCTACTTCACCGACGCCGAGCGGGCGGCCCTCGCCCTCGCCGAGGCAGTCACAAGGGTCGCCGACACCAGCGACCCGGTGCCGGACGCGGTGTACGACGAGGCCTCGAAGCACTACGACGAGCCGCAGCTGGCCGCGCTCATCCTCTCCATCGCCACGGTCAACGTGTGGAACCGGCTCAACGTGGCGACCCGCCAGATGGCCGGCGCCGCCTGGACCTGAGGTCCGGGACGGGTCCTCAGCCCTTCAGCACCGCATCGGTCAGCGCCCCCGCCGCACCCGTGTACCCGGCCGGGTCCAGCAGTCCGGCCAGCGCATCCGCGCCGAAGTGCCGGCCCAGCACCGCCGACGCGGCCAGCACCTCCGCCAGCGGGCGCCCGGACGCGGCGGACTCCGCCGAGGCCTCGCTCATCAGCTCCTTGGCGGCGGCCTTGCCCAGCACGGGGGCCAGCACGGCCGCCAGCCGCTCGGTGACCACCAGCCCGCCGGTCAGCTCCAGGTTCGACCGCATCCGCTCCGGGAACACCCGCAGCCCCTCGGCCAGTTCCCGGGCCGTGGCCGCCGCCCCGCCGGCCAGCCGCAGACACTCCCGCAGCGGCTGCCACTCCGCGTGCCAGGCCCCGGCGGACCGCTCGTCCTCCGAGAGCATCGCCTGCGCCAGCACCCCGGCGTACGCGGGCAGCTGGAGCGCGGCCGAGCGGATGAGGGTGGCCAGCGCCGGGTTCCGCTTGTGCGGCATCGCCGAGGAGATGCCGCGGCCCGCCACCGCCGGCTCGGCCACCTCGCCGACCTCGGTGCGCGCCATCGACTGCACGTCCACCGCGATCTTCCCCAGGACGCCGGTGGCCAGCGCCAGTTCGGCCGCCAGCGCGGCGACCGGGGTACGGGCCGCGTGCCAGGGCAGGGCCGGCGCCGTCAGCCCGCACTCGACGGCGTACCGGGCCGTCAGCTCCCTCGCGTAGCCCTCCGGGTCCGCCACCGCGTGCGGACCGGTACGGGCGTACTCGACATAGCCGGCCAGCGTGCCGGCCGCACCGCCCAGTTGCACCGGGAGGCCCTCCGCCCGCAGCCGGCGCAGCCGGTCCGCGGCCGCCTCGACGGCCACCAGCCAGCCGCTCGCCTTCAGCCCGAAGGTGGTCGGTACGGCGTGCAGGGCCAGTGTCCGGCCCGCCATCAGGGTGTCGCGGTGGCCGGCGGCCAGGGCCCGCAGGGCCACCGCCACGGCGTCGAGGTCCGCCACCAACAGGTCCAGGACCCGGGCGGAGACCAGCATCGCCCCGGTGTCGAAGATGTCCTGGCTGGTGGAGCCGCGGTGCACGTACTCGGCGGCCTCGGGGGAGTGCCGGGCCACCACGGCGGTGAACGCCCGGACCAGCGCCACCACCGGGTTGGCGGTCTCCCGGCTGCTGCGGGCGATCTCCGCCAGGTCCAGGTGTTCCCGCCGGGCCAGCCCGCTGATGACGCGGGCCGCCTCCGCCGGCACCGTGCCCAGCTGCGCCTGCGCCCGGACCAGTGCGGCCTCGGCGTCCAGCATCGCCTGGAGCCAGGCCTCGTCGGCGGTGGCCGCTTCCGCCGCGGTGCCGGCCCGTACGGGGCTCAGCAGACCGGAATCGGCCCCCGGCGGGGACGGCGACAGGGACGGTGACGG
Organism: Streptomyces sp. NPDC051211; assembly: GCF_040689505.1. Lineage (NCBI taxonomy): Bacteria > Bacillati > Actinomycetota > Actinomycetes > Kitasatosporales > Streptomycetaceae > Streptomyces > Streptomyces sp. NPDC051211. The sequence continues at coordinate 32,397 of NZ_JBFBAV010000056.1, read as the reverse complement.
GGCCGGGGACGGCGGCAGGGCCGGGGAGGGGGAAGCGGCGGGGGCGGGGACGGCGGAGGTCAACGGACCAGCTCCTTCACGGGCAGACGGGTCTCCTCGCTGCCCGCGGTCAGGGCCAGGACCGCGCCAGCGATGGCGTCGGAGTCCTGGAGGGTGACGGAGTCCACGCCCGGGCGGATGCCCGCGGCGGTGACCCAGTGGACGGATTCGGTGGGCACCCCGTAGGCGAACCGGCGCGGGTGCGGGCGGCCGCCGGCATCCACCAGGTGGAACGGCGCGTGCGTGACGTCGATGCCGCCCGTCTCGTGGGTTTCCATGCCGGGCCCGGATATCTCGTACGGCTGGCACTGCCCGGTGTCCAGCAGGTGCCGGAGCAGCGGATCGGCGGTGGTCCGCAGGTCGATCTCCGGCAGCCGCGCCTCGATCAGCGTGGTCGCCGCCACCCGGGAGCCGGGCACCAGCGCGGACTCGACCCCGAACGCGCCCTCGGCGTCGGCGAGCGGCAGCAGCCGCGCCTCCGGGCCGAGCACCCGCAGCACGTCCGCCTCGATCAGCGCGATGGCCTCCTCGATGCGGCTGGCCGGCGGACCGATCGACAGGAAGGCGTTCAGCGGGGTGTACCAGCCGTCCAGGTCCTGCCGGTACGAACGGCCCGTCAGACCGCCGTGGTCGATGATCAGCCGGATCTCGTTGCGCAGGTCCCGCAGCACGTCGAGGGCGGCCTTCAGCGGGCCGTCCACATTGCCGGCGCGGGCCGCCGCCACATCGTCGCGCAGGTGGTCCAGCAGCCAGCTGCGGAACTCCTCCGGGGAGTCGAAGGACCGGCCCTGGTACGGCTTGGCGAGGCGCGCCCAGTCCCAGCGCAGCTCCTCGCCGATGCCGGCCTCCGCGAGGATCTCGTGCAGCCGGGAGCTGCCCGGGGCGGCCGCCAGGCAGGCGGTGCGCAGGGCCTCGGCCTCGGCGTGCCGGCCCTCGGCGGCCAGCAGCCCCGTGTAGTAGACCGTCTCGGTCTCCTTGGCGATCAGCGGCCACAGGTCGCGGCGGAAGTCCAGGCCGCCCTCCTGCCGGGCCCGGTCGCGGAGCTCCTCCACCGTGCGGGGGTCGAGGACGGCGGGCATGTGGCGGCCGTGCGCCCCCTTCTGGTTCTCGCCGCGCGAGTGGAAGGGCATCCCGCGCCGGGAGCCGGCCACCAGCTTCGGCTCCAGCCCGGAGGCCACGTACACCAGACGGCCGTCGCGGCGTTCGAAACGGCCGCCGCGCCCCAGGGTGAACAGGGCCATGTGGTCGAAGAAGTTGAGTCCGAGCCCGAGCAGCGCCACCGTCTCGCCGGGGCGGACGGCGGACAGGTCCGCGTCGGCCGGGTTCACCGGGGTGATGTAGTTCAGGCCGTGCCGGGCGGCGAAGGCGGCGCGTTCGCGCTGCGTCCCGGTGTTCCGTACCGGCAGGTGGCCCTGGGCGAGGACGACCGCCTGGAGCCCTTCCAGACGGGTGCCGTCCGAGAGCCGGACGGTCTGGGTGCCGGTGTGCGGGTCGTCGTCGAGGGCCACGGCGCGGGCCTGGTGCACCACGGTGCGGATCCGGTCCGGGGCGGTTTTGACGACCCGTCGGAAGACCCACTCCAGGTAGTGCCCGTAGAACGCCCGGGTCGGGTACGAGTCGGGGCCCAGGGCGCGGGCCTGCGCGAGGACGGCCTCGCTGTGGCCCCAGTCGTCGATGGGGCCCATCAGGGTCAGGAAGCGTGCCCACTCGTAGAGGCTGGGGCCGGGGGACAGGGGCCCCTTCAGCGTCACGCTCTCGTCCGTGAACATGGTCACCTGGCTGGCCACGGTGTTCATCAGGAGGTGCTCGGACTGGTCCGTGCGCCATACCTGTCCGGGGCCCGGCGGGCAGTCGTCGACCACATGGACGGTGAGGGGCCCGGTGTCGCCTGCGGCGGCATGGGCGCAGATCCGTTCGAGAACGGAGAGCCCTCTTGGTCCGGCGCCGATGAGGCAGACGTCGAGCTGCCGGCTGGTCATGGTCACTCTCCACTGGTCCGTATCGGGTGTGCCATCCACGCGTCGGCCGGAGGCTCGGGGCGCCTTCCGAACACGGCCCGGTCAGGGCCGCTCTCCGTCCGACATCAAGGCTGGTTCAGCCGACTAGAGCGGCTCAAGAGCGGCTCCTGAGCGGCTCAGCAGCAGCTCGGTAGCGGCTCGGGACCAGTGGAGTGCGGTGTCCGCGGGCTCAGGGGACCAGTCGCAGCTCCCGAAGCGTCTTCATGTACTGCTCGATGAGCTGCGGCCGTGCCGCGCGGGCGGCCGGCGGGAAGTTCGCCACCAGCAGGTCGTAGCCGGGGGCGATGTCCGGGTCCTCCAGCAGGCCGAACAGCAGGTGCGCGCCGGTGCGCGGACCGCCCTCGGTGATGGCCTTGCGCAGCCGGTCGATCTCGCTGCCGCTGACGCCCGGGAACAGGTCCTTCACCACCGGCTCCTCGGAGTCGAGATGGGCGCCGAGCACCTTCTGGACCCGGCGGGCGGCCTGCGCTCCGGCCGTCGCGGGCCCGGCAATCGCCTCCGCGACCGCCTCCGCGACCGCCTCGGCGCCGCCCGGTCCGGCAGATGCTCCCGCAGCCGGTCCGGCAGCCGGTCCGGTGAGGGCGGCGAGCTCTTCGACGGCGGCCTGAAGGGCGTTCAGTTCCTCGTTGAGCTCGTCGTGTTCGTGCTTGAGCGTGTCGAAGTCCCCGGCCGTCTCCGGGTACAGCTCGCGCAGCACCGGCCAGAACAGGTCGTCCTCGCTGACGTGGTGGTGGTGGGTGGACTCGATCAGCCAGCTCGCCGTGTCCACCAGGGCCCCGACGGAAACGGGTTCCCCGTCGGCGAGCAGCTGGAAGGCGTCCGCGACCATGTCGGTGCCGCGGCGCAGGACTGCGTGCGAGGCGAGGAACTCCTGGTACATCCGCGCGCCCGGATTCTGCGGCACGGCCGCGAGGGCCGCCTCCACGTCGTAGCGCTGCACCCAGGACACGTCCTCCACCAGCGAGTCCATCGATCCCTGCGGCCGCCCGGCGGGCGCGGCGGCGCCGCGGTGGAGCCGCTGCGCGCCGCCGTCCCGGGCCCCTTCGCGGACCCGCGCGGTGTGCGGGCGGCGCAGTTCCTCGTACTGGCGCAGGGCGGCCGCGACCCGGCCCGGGCCGTCGGGCTCGCGGGTCAGGCAGCCGGCCAGCGCGACCGCGTCCTCGAGGGCCTGGCTGGCGCCCTGTCCGTGGTGCGGCAGCATCGGGTGGGCCGCGTCCCCGAGGAGTGTGGTGCGGGCGGTGCTCCAGCAGGCGAGGGCCTCCCGGTCGTACAGGGTCCAGTGCCCGGCCTCCTCGACGGCCGCGGCCAGGCCCCGTACGGCGGGCTCCCAGCCGGCCAGCAGCCGGGCCAGCGCCTCCGGGTCGCCGGGCCGGGTCCAGGAGTCGCCGCGGTCGGCCGGGTCGGGTACGACGGCCACGAAGGAGAGTTCGCGGCCGGACCGGACCGGGGCGGCGAGCAGCCGCTCCTGCGCGCCGGTCCAGACGAACATGGTGTCGGCGGCCAGGCCGGGCAGCCGGTCCAGGGGGACCACACCGCGGATCGCGGCGGTCCCGGACCAGACCGGCTGTTCGGGGCCGGCCGTGGCGCGGCGCACCACCGAGTGCACTCCGTCGGCGGCGACCAGCAGGTCGGCCCGCCGGCTGGTGGCGTCGGCGAAGTCGATGCGGACCCCGTCCTCGTCCTCGGCGAACCCGGTGCAGCGGTGCCCCGGGTGGATGCTCTCCGCGGGGACCTGGTCGGCGAGGATGCGGTGCAGGTCGGCGCGGTGGACCGTGTAGTGCGGGCTGCCGAACGCGGCTTCCCAGGCGTCGCCCATCCGCTGGCGGTCGACCACCCGGCCGCTGTCCCACAGGCGGACTTCCAGGGCCTCGGGCCGCACCGCGACCTCGCGGAGCCGCTCACCGAGCCCGAGCCGGTGCAGCAGCCGGCTGCCGTTCGGCGCGAGGTGCAGTCCGGCCCCGACCTCCGAGAGGACCGGGGCCTGTTCGTACACGTCCACGTGCAGGCCGGCCCGGCGCAGCACCATCGCCGCGGCCAGGCCGCCGATGCCGGCACCGATCACCGCGACGTGCAGGGTCGCGTTGCTCATCCGCTTCTCCTCCATTCCCCGTTCGGGGTACGTGCTCCAGGGCGCAGGGCCGGGGCAGGGGCCGGGCAAGGCAGCGGGCGGCCCGGTCACCGCGGCGATCCGCGGTGACCGGGCCGCCCGTCGGGATCAGCCGTGGTCCGCAGGCGTCAGCCCACGGCCCAGCGGTCGCTGGCGGCGTAGGCCGGCACCCACTGGGTGCGGTACGCCTCGCGGGCCGGCTCGGGCAGCACCCGGAGCACGGACTCGCTGGCGGCCTCGGACGCGCCGTCCAGCAGCCACGGCAGGTACTTGGGGCTGTCCGGGCCGATGCGCTGGGTGTGGGCCTGGCCGAACGCGATCAGCAGCGGCAGCGTCGCCACGTCGTCGACCAGCGGAAGACCCGCGTCCTCCTCGTGCTTGAGGTGTCCGCCGATGCCGGTGACGAGCGCGTCGACGAGGTCGCCGAGGCGCTCGGTGCCGCCGTTCGGGTCGGCCAGGGCGGCGTCCACCGCGTCCAGCAGCGGGTCGATGGTCGCGTGCTCGGCCTCCATGGCGTCGATCACGGCCAGGTCGTCGGGCCGGCCGGCCAGCGCCTCGCGGACGGCAGGCCACAGGGCCTCGTCCTCCGCGCCGTGGTGCACGTGCAGGTACTTCTTGAACAGCTCCCAGCCGGCCGCGGTACGCAGTACCGTGCGCGGGTCGTCGCTGGTGCGCGCGGCGATCCTGGCCACGTGGTCGAGTTCGCGCCGCAGGGCGTCGTGGATGACGAACATCATGGTCATGTCGTGCTTGAAGGTGCCACTCATGGCTCTCCCATTCCCGTGGGTCCCCGTGCCCGCCGTACGCGGCGGGCACTCCCGCCTCGCTGGGTGCGGAACGCGGCGCGAGTGCCCTGCACGGTGCGGGCGGGCGGCTGTCCCGCGGGATCAGCCGCCCGTCACACCGTGCTTCTCGCGCCGCCCCCGGGCGTCCTCGCCACCCAGCGGGGCGCCGGTCCCTTTCACACTACGGCGGCCGCCCCGACGGAAACGGCGTCCTCAAGTGCCTCTCGAGCCGGGCCGAACCAGGCCTCGAGCGCCTCTCGGAGCGCGCCGCCGTCCGGTGCAGCCCAGGCGACGTGGCCGTCGGGCCGCAGCAGCACCGCCTCCGGCAGGCGCTGCCCGCCGGCCGCACCCGCCGGATCCCACCGCGCCTCGACCAGGTCGATGCGCTCCGACCAGCCGGCGGCGAGCGCGCGGGCCTCGTCCGCGGCCGCGCCGTCGCCGGCGGTGACGAGGAGGATGCCGCGGGCCGGGTGCAGGAGTTCCGCGACCCGGGTGCGGGTGCCGTCGGCGCGCTCCAGCGCGAGGTCGGGCATCCGCAGGCCGGCCAGCGGGTGGCCGGAGCCGCCCACGTCGTAGCGGACGTCGATGCCGCTGACCAGTCCGGCCAGGTGGCGGGCCACCTCCGGAATCTCCACCAGCTCGCGCATGACGGCGCGCAGCGGCTCCATCTCCTCACCGGTCAGGTAGAGGCGGGTCTGCGCCCGGGTGTTGCGCATCAGGCCCTCGCCGACCGGGTGCCGCTCGGACTGGAAGGTGTCCAGCAGGCCCTCGGGAGCCCAGCCCTTGACGGCGGCGGCCAGCTTCCAGCCGAGGTTCGCGGCGTCCTGGACGCCCACGCTCATGCCCTGGGCGCCGGCCGGCATGTGGATGTGGGTGGCGTCGCCGACGAGGAACACCCGGCCGCGCCGGTACTCGGCGGCCTGCCGGGTCGTATCGGTGAAGGCGCTCACCCAGCGGACCTCGGCGCCGTGCACGGACTCGCCGGTCATCCGCTCCCAGGCGTCGGCGATCTCACCGAAGGTCAGCTTGCTCTTGTCCTCGTGGGGGCGCAGCTTCTCGTCGTGGATGACGATGCGGTCGACGCCGTCCTCCAGGTTGAACGCCATCACCATGCCGCCCGGCACCTGCTCGCCGATGGGCCGCTGCCGGATGTTCGCCCCGACCAGGTCGGCCATGTACATCCCGCGGGTGGCCTCCCAGCCGGGGAAGTCGATTCCGGCCAGCTTGCGGACGATGCTGCGCGCGCCGTCGCAGCCGACGAGGTACGCGGCGCTCTCCTCGCCCGGCCCGTCCGGGCCCTCGTACGAGACGACGACCCCTTCGGCGGTCTCCCGGAAGCCGGTCACCTCGTGGTTGCGGCGCACGGTCACGCCGAGCTCGCGGACCCAGGCCTCCAGGATCTCCTCGGTCCGGAACTGCGGGATGCCGCGCACGCTGTAGTGGTTGTCCTCCAGCTTGCCGAAGTCGATGCGCACGCCGCCGAAGTGGCCCTGCGCGTACTCGACCTCGCCGAACCGGGCGAGCAGCCCGCGCTGGTCGAAGACCTCGGCGGCACGCTTGGTGAATCCCACCCCGCGCGACTCCCCGCTCGGCGCGGGCAGCTTCTCGTACACCACGACGTCCGCGCCGCCGAGCCGGATCTCGCCGGCGAGCATCAGCCCGACCGGTCCCGCCCCGACGACTATTACGTCCTTCCCCATGGGCTCGCTCTCCTCGTACACATCGTTGAAGGTGGTCAGGCGAAGTGGTCAGGCGAAGAATTCGGCCAGCGACCGGGCGACCAGCTCCGGCTGCTCCTCGGGGATCCAGTGCAGGGACTTCTCCGCCTTCACCACCTGCACATCGGCGGCCAGGGTGGGCAGCACCTGCTCGAACTGGTCGATGCTGGCGGGCGAGGCGATCCCCAGCACCGGGACGCCGATCTTGTCGTAGGACTTCATGTCCTCGATGTCCTGGTGGAAGTTCTGGTACCAGCGGTTGGTCGCGCGGATGGCCTCGGGCGAGTCGTAGGCGCGGGCGTACACGGCCCGGTCGGCCGGGCCGATGGAGGCGGGGTCGACCAGGGAGTTCTCGAAGAGCCAGTCGGCCAGGTGCCACATGCGGCCCGCGACCAGCTTCTCGGGCAGCTCCGGGACCTGGTTGAACGCCCACCACCACATGTTGAAGCCGCGGCCGGGGCGGCGCAGCAGCGGCATCTCGTAGCGGCTCTCGTCGGGGTGCACCACGTCGAGCAGGGCGAGCCGGCGGATCGCGTCCGGGTGGTTGGCGGCGAAACTGAAGGCCACCATCGCGCCGATGTCGTGCCCGGCGACGTCCACCCGGTCGTAGCCGAGCTCCCGCACCAGCGCGCGGATGTCCCCGGCCATCGTCTTCTTGTCGTAGCCGCCTTCCGGGCGGCTGGAGCCGCCCATGCCGCGCAGGTCGACCGCGATGACGCGGCGGTCGCGCGCCAGCGAGGGCATGACCTTCCGGAACTCCCACCAGGTCTGCGGCCAGCCGGGCAGCAGGAACAGCGGTTCGCCCTCGCCGCCCTCCACGTAGTGCAGCCGTACGTCGCCCAGGTCCGCGTACCGGCTGCGGAAGTTGCCGGGGAGCGACTGCGCCAGCTCCTCGTCGGTCGGGCCGTCCGGCGTGGCCGGCCCCTGTACGTCCAAGTCAACCGACATGTCGAACAAATCCCTTTCCGTTCTGTTCCTTCACCCGCGGAAGGCGTCCGCGTTCTCCTGCGCCCAGTCGGCGAAGGTGCGGCCCGGGTGGCCGGTCAGCTCCTCGATGTCGCCGGTGAGCTTGAGCGGCTCGGTGTCCTGCGCCCACAGCACCAGCAGCTGGTCGGCGATGTCCGCGGGGATGTATCCGGCGCGGGCGGCCTTCCAGGCCTCGGGGGTCACCACCCGTACCGGGACGTTGCGGCCGGCGGCCGCCTCGACGATGCGGACCTGCTCGGCGAAGGTGAGGGCCTCGGGGCCGGTCAGGTGGTAGGAGCGGCCCTGGAAGTGGGGCTTGGTGAGCGCGGCGAAGGCGGCCTCCGCGATGTCCTTCTCGTTGACCGGGTCGGCGTAGCTGTCGGGGAACGGCAGGTTGACCGCGCCGGCGGCGCGCAGGGCCCACGCCCAGGGCAGTGCGTTGCCCGCGAGGGCGCCGCAGCGCAGCGGGGTGGTGGTGATGGAGGTGCCCGCGAAGGCCTGCTCCACCGCCAGGTGCGGGGCGGCGATGCAGTTGTCGGCGGCGTCGGGCAGCAGCACCGCGTCCGAGGACATGATCACGACGTGCCGGACGCCGGCGGCCTCGGCCTCCTTGACGAACGCGTCGACGTGCGAGGGCTCGCAGTACAGGAACACCGACTCGATCCCGTCGAGCGCGGCGGGGAACCCGGCCGGGTCGTCGAGGGAGAGCGGTACGGACGAGACGCCGGCGGGCAGGGTGAGCTTCGACGGGTCGGCGGAGCCGGCCCGGACCGCGATGCCCTGGGCGTGCAGCAGGCCGATGAGGTGGGAGCCGACCTTGCCGCGGCTTCCGGTGACGAGAACGGTCATGGCGGTGTCCCTCCGGGGACGTGGGGCGCGGCGGCCGGGGGCGGCCGCCGGGCACGGACGGGGGTAGGGGGCGCGGGCGGTGGTACGTGTGCGGTGGCGCGGCCGGGGCACCGCGGCGGGGCGGAGGCGCGCCGGCCCCGCCGCGGGCCGGTCAGGCCGGGCCGAACCAGGACTTGAGGGCGTCGGACAGGTCGCCGCCGGCCGGGGCCGCCCACACGGCGTATCCGTCCGGCCGCAGCAGCACCGCGTCCGGCACCGGCAGCCCGCCCGAGGTCTCCGTACGCGTCCAGCTTCCGGTGACGGTGTCGATCCGGGCGGACCAGCCGGCGGCCAGCTCCCGCTCCGCGGCGAAGCCGTCGGTGGTGATGAGCACACCCCGGCCCGCGTGCAGCAGCTCGGCCACCGTGGTCCGGCCGCCGTCCGCGAGCTCCAGCTCCAGGTTGGGCTGAAGGCGCAGGCCCAGCTGCGGGTGGCCGGTCGCGCCCACCTCGTAGCGGATGTCGAGGCCGCTCACCTCGCCGGCCAGGTGCCGGGCCGCCTCCGGGATCTGCACCAGCTCGCGCATGACGGCCCGCATCGGCTCCATCTCGTCCCCGCTCAGGTACAGCAGCGACTGCGCGAGCGTGTTGCGCAGCAGCTTCCGTCCCACCGGGTGGCGCTCGGACTGGTAGGTGTCGAGGAGGCCCTCGGGGGCCCAGCCGCGGATCGTCGCGGCCATCTTCCAGCCGAGGTTGACGGCGTCCTGGAGACCGACGCTGACGCCCTGCGCACCCATCGGGGCGTGGTCGTGCGCGGCGTCCCCGGCGAGGAAGACGCGGCCGCGCCGGTACTCCTCGGCCTGGCCCTGCGCGTTGGTGAGCGCGCACATCCAGGTTGCCGCCGCCTCGTGGATCGACTCGCCGGTCATGCGCTGCCAGGCGTCGGCGACCTCGGTGAACGTCAGCTCGCCCTCGCCGTGGTGCGGGCGGACGCCCGGCTCGTGGACGACGATCCGGTCGGTGCCCGGCTTGGTGCTGACGGACAGCACCATGCCGCCGCCGGGGATCTTCTCGCCGATCGGGCGGGGCCGGATGCCCGCGCCGACGACATCGGCCAGGTACATGGCGCGGGTGGCCTCCTCGCCGGGGAAGGCGATCCCGGCCAGGGTGCGGACCGTGCTCTTCCCGCCGTCACAGCCGACCAGGTACCGGGCGCTCTCCTCGACCCGCCCGTCCGGACCCTCGAACTCGGCGGTGATGCCGTCCGCGGTCTCCCGGTAGCCGACCAGCTCGTGCCCGCGCACCACCGGGACCCCGAGCTCCTCCAGCCAGCCGCCCAGCATGTCCTCGGTACGGGACTGGGCCAGGCCCATCACCCCGTAGTGGCTCTCCTCCAGCGCATCGAAGTTGATCCGCACCCCGCCGAAGTGCCCGTGCTGCCCCCACCGGAACTCACCGATCCGGGAGAGCAGCCCGCGCTGCTCGAAGATCTCGGCGGTCCGCCCGGTGAAGCCCAGGCCGCGGGACTCCCCGCTGGGCGCGGGCAGCTTGTCGTACAGGACGACGTCCACGCCACCGAGCCGGAGTTCGCCGGCAAGCATCAGCCCGACCGGACCCGCGCCGACGACTATCGCTTCCCTTGCCATGTTCGGACTCCTTGTGCAGATCGATGTCGTGGGTCATCCAGAAGCCTGGGTAGTTCTGGTGGAGCCCTGCCGGAATCCCGCCTGCGGACGGCTCACCCGGGAAGGCCGGCCAGCCTCAGCAGCAGCGGTTTCACCCCGGTCGCCTCGACGGGTCCGGCGACCGCACCGGGCACGGAGCAGATGAGGAGCGGCCCGTCGACCTCGTCGGCGGGCAGCCGGCCGTGGCTGCCGCGGACCGGGGACGGGTCCAGCGGAACCACGGCCATCCGGTAGCGCATCCCGAGCTTCTTGCGGGCCAGCGCCCGGGCCGCCCTGACCTTCACGTACGGGTCGAGCGGGTCCATGAACAGTTCGGCGGGGTCGTAGCCGGGCTTGCGGTGGATCTCCACGTGCCGGGCGAAGTCGGGGGCCCGGGCGTCGTCGAGCCAGTAGTAGTACGTGAACCAGGCGTCGGGTTCGGCCACGGCCACCAGCTCGCCGGACCGCGGGTGGTCCAGGCCGTGCTCCTTCTTGCCCGCGTCGTCGAGGAGTTCGGCGACGCCGGGCAGCTCCCGCAGGGCGTTGCGCGCGGCCTGCAGGTCCTCCGGGCGGCGTACGTAGACGTGGGCGATCTGGTGGTCGGCGACGGCGAAGGCCCGCGAGGCGGGCGCGTCCAGGTACTCCATTCCGTCCTGGACGTGCACTTCCAGCAGGCCGGCCCGGCGCAGCGCCCGGTTGATGTCCACGGGCCGGCTGACGCGGGTGATGCCGTACTCGGACAGGGCGAGGACCGTACGGCCGGCCCGGCGGGCGTCGGCCAGCAGGGGGGCCAGGGCCCGGTCCAGTTCGGCGGCGGCCCGGTGCGAGCGGGGGTCGTCGGGGCCGAACCGCTGGAGGTCGTAGTCGAGGTGCGGCAGGTAGCACAGGGTCAGGTCTGGGCTGCGGGTCGCCATGACGTGCCGGGTGGCGTCGATGATCCACTGCGAGGAGACCAGTCCGGCGTTCGGGCCCCAGTAGTGGAACAGCGGGAAGGTGCCCAGCCGTTCGGTGAGTTCCCCGTGCAGGGCGGCCGGACGGGTGTAGCAGTCGGGTTCCTTGCGGCCGTCGGCGTAGTACACCGGGCGGGGGGTGACGGTGATGTCGGTGTCGGCGCCCATCGCGTACCACCAGCAGATGTTGGCGACCGTGTACCCGGGGTGGCTGCGGCGGGCCGCGTCCCAGATCTTGTCCCCGCCGACCAGGCCGTTGTGCTGCCGCCACAGCAGCACCTCGCCGAGGTCGCGGAAGTACCAGCCGTTGCCCACGATGCCGTGCTCGCTCGGCGGTGCGCCGGTCAGGAAGGTGGCCTGCGCCGAGCAGGTGACCGCGGGCAGCACGGTGCCCAGCGGGGCGCTCGACCCGGATCCGGCGAGCTCCGCGAGGTGCGGCATGTGCGCCAGCAGCCGGGGGGTCAGCCCGACCACGTCCAGGACCAGCAGCGGGGTGGGGGCGGGGGTCTGCTCGGGGTCCGTCATCCCGGTCTCCTTGGTCACATCAGCTCCGTGAGTCCCAGCTCGGTGAGCAGGTCGCGGGCCAGGGCGAGTTCGGCGGCGATGCCGTCGGCGAGCCCGGCCGGGCCGGCGGGGCGCAGGGCCGGCGGGAGGGCCTGCCAGGTGTACGTCTCCACCTCGAGGTGGTGGGTGACGGCGGTGCCCTGGCCGACCAGGCCGGCCAGGGTCTCGCGGAGCACCGGCAGGGTGGTGGCGAGCGGCGGCTCGGGGGCCGCGTGCAGCGGCATGTGGAAGTGGGCCCGCCAGGGCGCCGTGTCGGGCAGCGCGCCCTGGGCGAGGGCCTCGCCGAGGTCGTCGGTGCCGTGCAGCAGCCCGTCCGGGGTGCGGGTGCGGGTCTGGTGCAGGAACCGGGGCTCGGCGTAGTCGGCCAGTGCGGCCCGCACCTCGGGCAGGTGCGGGTGCTCGGCGTGCAGGGCCGCCGACAGCTGGCTCTTGAGCACCGGGACACCGGCCTCGGCGAGGGCGTCCAGGGCGGTCTTGGGTTCCTCGAAGGAGGTGGCGAGATGGCAGGTGTCCAGGCACAGCCCGATCCGGCCGCCGCCGATCCCGGCCAGCGGGGCGATGGCGTCGGCGGTGGTCTCGACGGTGCAGCCGGGTTCGGGTTCCAGGCCGACCCGGACGGACCGGCCGGTGGCCTCCTCCAGCGCGTCGAGCCGCGCGGAGAGCCGCACGAGCGCGTCCCGGGCGGCCCCGGCGGCCGCCGGGTCCCCGTCGAAGGGGGTCTGCCAGGCCAGCGGGAGGGTGGAGATCGTGCCGTACGCGGCGTCCTCGGGCAGCAGTCCGGCGAGCAGCACGGCCAGGTCCTCGGTGTACGCGAGGCGGGCCGGCTCGGTCCAGTCGGGCCGGTACACCCGGTACTTGACCTGCCCGGCGCCGAAGCCCTCGTACGGGAAGCCGTTGAGGGTGACCACCTCCAGGCCGCGCCGCTCCAGCTCCGCCCGCAGGGCGCGCAGCGCCGACCGGTCCGCGGTCAGCGCGCGGGCCGCGTCCCGGGCCAGCCACAGACCGATGCCGAGCCGGTCGCGGCCCAGCCGCCGCCGGACCGGCTCGCAGTGGTCGCGCAGCTGGGCCAGCACCCCGTCGAGGGTCTCCGCGGGGTGGACGTTCGTGCAGTAGGCCAGGTGCACGGTGGACCCGTCGGGGTGGCGGAAACGCATCGGCTCATGCCCCGCCGCGGAGGATGGAGTTGCCCTCGTGCAGGGCGTACGGGTCGTCCGGGCGGGCGGGCTCCAGGTCCAGCCGGCCGCTCAGGCCGTAGAACGCCACGGGGTTGCGCCACAGCACCCGGTCGACGGCGTCCTCGTCGAACCCGGCGGCCAGCATGGCCTCGCCCACCCGGCGGGTCTTCAGCGGATCGCTCTTCCCCCAGTCGGCGGCCGAGTTGACCAGCACCTTCTCCGGACCGTACTCCCGCAGCAGGGCGACCATCCGGTCCTCGTCCATCTTGGTGTCGGGGTAGACGGAGAAGCCCAGCCAGCAGCCGGCGTCCTTGGCCTCCCGGACCGTCGTCTCGTTCAGGTGGTCCAGGACCACCCACTCCGGGTCGAGGGCGGACTCCCGCACCACGTCGACGGTGCGGCGCAGGCCGGCCAGCTTGTCCCGGTGCGGGGTGTGGACCAGGGCGGGCAGTTCGTGGTCGGCGGCCAGCTGCAGCTGCTCGGCCAGCGCGGCGTCCTCGGCCGGGGTCATCGCGTCGTAGCCGATCTCGCCGACCGCGACCACGTTGTCCTTGACCAGGTAGCGGGGGAGTTCGGCGAGGACCGGCGTGCAGCGCGGGTCGTTCGCCTCCTTGGGGTTCAGGGCGAGCGTGCAGTGGTGCGCGATGCCGTACTGGGCGGCCCGGTACGGCTCCCAGCCGAGCAGTGCGTCGAAGTAGTCGTAGAACGACTCGGGCGAGGTGCGGGGCTGACCCAGCCAGAACGCCGGCTCCACGACGGCGCGGACCCCGGCGGCGTGCATCGCCTCGTAGTCGTCGGTGGTGCGGGAGGTCATGTGGATGTGCGGATCGAAGATGCGCATCAGGCCTGCGCCGCCTCTCTGGTCAGGGCGCGTACGCGGTGGAGGTCCTCGGGGACGGGGCGGCCGGCGGCGAGGCGTTCGGCGGCCTGCCCGTCGAGCATGCGGGCCAGTTCGCGGTCCCCGGCGGCCCGCTGGGCCAGGTCCGCGACCGCGGCCACGGGGACCGTGGTGAACAGGCATTTCAGGACGGCGTGCCGCCAGGCGTGCGGGCCGAGGTGCTCCGCGGCGTACGGGCCCACCGCGGCCGCGATCAGCCGGGTGTCGTTGCTGCGCAGCGCGTCCTCGACCAGCGGCAGGCCGTCGGCGGCGGGCAGGTCCAGGCGGGGCAGGGCCAGCAGCACCGCGCGGCGCTCGGCCGCGGTGCCGTGGTGGTAGAGCCGGGCGGTGTCGGCGGCGTCCGGGCGGGCCGCGGCCAGCAGTTCCACCCGGGCGGTGTCGGCGGCCCCGTCGCCGCCGGCGGGACGGCAGCGACGGCCGGCTTCGGCGAACCGCAGCTCCCACTCGGGCAGCCGCCGCCGGGCCTGGTCCAGGGCGGCGTCCAGCCAGGGCCCGGCCACCGATTCGGTCAGGGTCATCGGATGCCTCCGTCGCGCAGGAACCGCAGGGACCGGGCGGCGAGTTCGGGCCCGGCGTGGGAGTGCCGGGGGAGCTCGACCACGGTCAGCCCGCGGTAGCCGGTCCCGGCCAGGGCGTCGAGCACGGGCGGGAAGTCGATCTCGCCGTCCCCGAACGGCAGGTGCTCGTGGACCCCGCGTCGCATGTCCTCGATCTGGACGTGCCGCAGCCAGGGCGCGGCGGCCCGTACGCAGTCCGCGGGCGGCAGCGGCTCCAGGCACTGGCAGTGCCCGATGTCGAGGGTGAGGCCGAGTACGGGCGGATCCCCGAGCTCGGCGCGGAGCCGGTGGAAATCGGCGAGCGTGGCGAGGAGATGGCCCGGCTCGGGTTCGATCGCGAGGGGCACACCGGTGCTCTCCGCCGCGTCGAGCACCGGCCCCAGGGCGTGCGCGAGCAGCTTCCAGGCGGTGTCCTGCGCCATGCCCGGGGGGCGGATCCCGCTGAAGCAGTGCACCGCGTGCGCGCCGAGGTCGGCGGCGACCCGTACGGCCCGGACGAGCAGTCCGGCCCGGACCGCCCGCTGCTCCGGGTCCGGATCCAGCAGCGAAGGGCCGTGCTTGCGGCGCGGGTCGAGGACGTAGCGGGCGCCGGTCTCCACGGTGACGCCGAGCCCCAGCTGGTCGAGCCGGCGGGCCACCAGCCGGGTGCGGGCGGCCAGGCCGGGCGCCATCGGGTCGAGGTGCATGTGGTCGAGGGTCAGCCCGACCCCGTCGTATCCGAGGTCCGCCAGCAGGGTGAGGGCGTCGTCCAGCCGGAGGTCGGTCAGGCCGTTGGTGCCGTAGCCGAGTCGCAGGCTCATGTCGGGTTCACCTTCCGCGAGAGCCGCCGCGCCACGGGCACCAGCCCGGCCAGCGCGAGCGCGGTCCCCGGCGCCCCCGCCCGGGCGGCGAGCGCCGCCTGCAGCGGAATCATGGCCCGGATACCGCCGCCGACGGCCTTCTGGGTGAGCGGCGGCGACGGATTGAGCACGGCGTGCACCAAGGGCCACCCCACGGTCCCCGCGTACAACGCGGCCAGCCCGGCCAGGGCCGCCGGGCCGCGGCCGGGCCCGGTCAGCCGCCAGGCGCCGGCCAGTCCGGCCTCGGCCAGGGCCCTCACCCGGCCCGCCGTTTCGGCGGGCCGGGGCCCGCTCGGACCGGGTTCCGGCAGGGCCGGCAGGCCGATCACCGCATCGGCGAGGCGGGGCAGGTTCAGGTTCGGACCCGCCAAGGCCGAGGCCGCGCCCGGTCCCGCCGGGGCCGACAGAACACCCGGCTCCGGCAGGGCCGCGAGGCCCGCCAGGCCGAGACCGGTCCAGGCGCGGCCGGTCGTCGGGCGGGTCGTGGCCACGGCCAGCAACGCCGTGCCGGCCAGGGCCGCCAGGGAGGTCAGCGGGGCACCGCCCTGGGTTTCGCGGCGGGAGACCGCCGTCACCGCGTACGTGTGGCCGCCCAGCGCCAGCGCTGACGGCAGGGCCGGACGGATCCCCCCGGGCGAGGCCGCCGCGGCGCCCAGCAGCAGGTCCAGCGAGCGGGCCGCGGCCATCGCCGCCGGCCCCGCCTTCGTGTGCTTCAGGCCCAGGTCGTACGCCCACACCGTGCCCGCCAGCGCACCCGCCACCGCGGCCGCCCGCCGGCCCGCGCAGGCCGCGAGGACCAGGCCCGCCGCCGTCAGCCCGCCGGCCGCGGCCAGCGCCGCCCCCGGCCGGATCCGGCCCGAGGGGATCGGCCGCTCCGGCCGCTCCGCCGCGTCCTCCTCCCGGTCCGCCCAGTCGTTGAGCGCCATCCCCGCCTCGTAGAGGCACACGGACGCCCCGACGGCCAGCCCGGTGCGCGCGCCGGGCCGCACCCCGGCCGCCGCCGCACCCGCCAGCGCGTCCCCGGGCACGGTGAACACGGCGGACACCCGCAGCAGTTCCGCCCAGGCCCGCCGGCGGCCGCGCCCGCTCACCGGCTCTCCCTCAGCAGCGCGGCGAAGCCGAGCAGCTCCTCGTACTGGCGGGCCAGCGACGCATCGGTGCCGTCCGGGTCCTTGAAGTAGAACCCCAGCTCCGGCCGCGGCCCGGACAGGCCCGCCTCGTGGGCCCGGGCCAGCAGCCGGGCCAGGTCCAGCACCAGCGGCGCCGCGAGCGCCGAGTCGCAGCCCTGCCAGGTCGTCTGGAGCACCATCCGCGCCCCCAGGAAGCCCTCGAACGCGACGTGGTCCCAGGCTGTCTTCCAGTCGCCGAGCGCCGGTACGTCGTCGATGTGCGTGGTGCCCTCGGGCAGCCCGCCCAGCACGTCCTCCAGCACCCGGTTCTTCCCCGCGTTCTTCGCGGCCGCCGCGGCCGGCTCGCCGAGCGCCGCCCCGTCGCCGCCGCCCAGCAGGTTCGTCCCCGACCAGGCCCGCACCCGCAGCTCCCGCTGCGCGAACATCGGCGCCAGCACC
This sequence comes from Streptomyces sp. NPDC051211, assembly GCF_040689505.1. Lineage (NCBI taxonomy): Bacteria > Bacillati > Actinomycetota > Actinomycetes > Kitasatosporales > Streptomycetaceae > Streptomyces > Streptomyces sp. NPDC051211. The sequence continues at coordinate 15,722 of NZ_JBFBAV010000056.1, read as the reverse complement.
GAGCGCAGCAGCGTCTGCCCGGTCTTGCCGTCGCGGCCCGTGTACGGCAGCCCGGAGGCCGCCGCCCGGTCCGCCAGCGCGGGATGCCGGACCCCGGCCGAGGGGGTGAAGTTGACGTACGCGCAGCCGGCCCGCAGCGCCGCCGCCGCGTACAGCGAACTCGCCGGCAGCCGGGCCCCGGCCCCGGCCGGCTCCGACGGCACCGGCTCGGTCGACGCCACGTTCACCACCACGGCCCGGGCCAGCCCCCGGCGCCGTACGAAGTCCTCGATGTCCGCGGCGAAGGCCTCGATCAGCTCCTCGTCGCCGCGGGTGTCGCCCGGCAGCGGCCCGCCCGTCCGTATCTCCGCGTCCGCCTCCGCGAGTTCCCGGTGCACGGCCGCCGGCAGCCCGTGCGGCAGCACCCCGCCCGCGGCCAGTTCCTCGGCCCGCTTCGGCAGCGGCCCGGCCGCAGTGTCGTGCCCGCCGAAGACCAGCGAGTCCAGCGGCGCCAGCCCGAGGTCCGCGAAGGGGCCGGTCTCCGTGACCATCCCGGCGGCCGGCCACAGCCCGGCGGCCAGCGCGGCACACCCGGCGACGACCGTGGTGGCCACCGAGCCGCGGGCCCCGATCAGCCACACCCCCGTCCCGGTCGGGACCGGGTCGACGGGGCCGGTCTCGGGTTCATCGGTGTGACGCTGCATGGCCGGCCTCCAGAGCACATCGGCGCTTCGCGGACGCAGAACCCTGGCTCGAACTCGATGTTCGAACCGGTCTGCGGGACGAAACCGTAACTCCGGCGTGCCGCCGCACGGCCGTGCCGCGTCCCGTCCTCAAGCCCGCGTCAAGCCAGGCCCGAGAGGTTTCCATGCGGCCGGATCCACGCTGTCAGCAGGATTGTCGGCCGGCTCCCGAGGAGAACTCATGCCCGCATTGCCACCCCCGCGCGTCGTCCGCACCGTAGAAGGGGTGCGGTCGGGCCTGCAGAACCTGACCCGCAAACTGGCGCCCGCCCCGTTCGCGCTGCTCGAACTCGCCCAGGGCTCGATGGTCACCCAGGCCATCTACGCGGCCGCCGAACTCAACGTGGCCGACGCCCTCGCCGACGGCCCGCTGACCGTCGACGAGCTCGCCGACCGGGTCGGCGCCCACCCCGAATCCCTGTACCGGCTGCTGCGCCTGCTCGCCAGCTACTCGATATTCACCGAGCAGAAGGACGGCCGGTTCGCCCTCACCCCGATGGGCAGCGCGCTCCGCTCCGACGTCGAGATGTCCATGCGGGACACCGCCATCCTGATGGGCCACCCCACCCACTGGGAGGACTGGGCCCACCTCGTGGACTCGGTCCGCAGCGGCGAAGCCAGCCTGCCCAAACTGCGCGGCATGGGCGCCTTCGAGTACCTGGAGCTCAACGCCGAGTACGGGGAGGTCTTCACCCGCGGCATGGGCGGCATGTCGGTGACCGAGACCCTGCCCATCGTCTCGGCCTACGACTTCTCCCGCTACGCCACCATCGTCGACTTCTGCGGCGGCCAGGGCGGCCTGCTGGCCGGCATCCTGGAGCGCTCCCCGAACAGCCGCGGCGTCCTCGTCGACCCGCGGGTCGACACCAACGGCGCCCACGAGTTCCTCGCCGAGGCCGGGGTCGCGGACCGCTGTTCCGTCGAGAACCGCGGCCTGTTCGACGTCCCGCCGGCCGGCGGGGACGCGTACATCCTCAAGCACATCGTCCACGACTGGCCCGAGCACCAGGCCCTGGAGATCCTCCGCAACGTCCGCGAGGCCATCGGCACCGGCAGCGGCCGCCTGCTGCTGATGGAGATGGTGCCCACGCCCGGCAACAGCCCGCACTCCGCCAAGCTGGTCGACCTGTGGCTGATGCTGCTGGTCGGCGGCAAGGAGCGGACCCCCGAGCAGTACGGAGAGCTCCTCGCTCAGGCCGGCTTCGCCCTGGAGAAGGTCCACCAGACCGCCGCCGCGATCTCCGTCATCGAGGCCCGCCCGGTCTGACCGGAGCGGACTTCCCGCCCTGCCCCGCCCACCCGGCCGGCCCGGCCGCCCCGGACACTTCCTCCGGGGCGTGCCCGGGCCGGCCCTTCGTACGGCCCGTACCGCCCGTACGGTCCTTCGTACCGCCCGTACCGCCCGTACGGCCCTTCGTACGCCGCTCCGCACCCGCCGCCGCCAGCGCCGCCGCCACCGACACCAGACCGCCCAGGTACAGCACCGAGCGCGCCCCCAGATGCTCGGCCAGCCAGCCCGCCAGCAGGCTGCCCAGCGGGGTGCTCCCCTGGAGGATCAGCGTGTACAGGGCCATCACCCGGCCCCGGTACGCGGGATCGCTGCCCAGCTGGATCCGGTGGTTCGCGGCCTGCGCGAAGTACAGGGCGCCGAACCCGGTCAGGAACAGCAGCACCACGGCCGCGGCGAAGTTCGGCGCCCACCCGGTGACGGTCTCCACCACCCCGAACCCCAGCGCGGACAGCACCACCGTGCGCGCCGCCGGCCGGCCCCGGCGGGCCGTGGTGGCCAGCGCCGCCAGCAGCGAGCCCGCCGCGAACGCCGTCGTCAGCAGCCCGAACGAGGCCGCGTCGGCGTGGAACACCGTCTTCGCCAGCAGCGGCAGCATCAGCTGGAAGTTCAGCCCGAACAGGCCGATCACCGCCACCAGCAGCACCGGCATGACCAGATCGCGGCGCTCCCGCACATAGCGCAGCCCGTCCCCCACCCGCGCCTGCCCCCCGGCCGGCGCACCGCGCAACAGCTCGCCCGGCCGCATCATCCGCAGCCCCGCCACCGTCGCGAGATAACTGGCCGCGTTGACCAGCATCACCCAGCCGGTGCCGACCGCGGTGATCAGGGCGCCCGCCAGGGCCGGCCCGGCCACCCGGGCGATGTTGAAGTACGCGCCGCTGAGCGCGGACGCGTTGGGCAGCAGATCGGGTCCGACCAACTCGCTGACGAAGGACATGCGGGTCGGCACCTCGACCGCGTTGACCATGCCCAGGGCGAAGGCGCACACCCAGATGTGCCACAGCTCCACACCCCCCGTCAGGGCGGGCACGGCCAGCGCCAGGGCCAGCACCCCGGAGGCCAGGTTGGCGACGGTGAGCAGCATCCGCTTGTCGTAGCGGTCGGCGAGCCGCCCCCCGTACAGGGTCAGCAGCAGCGGTGTGAACTGCAGGGCGGTCACCACGCCCAGGGCGGTGCCCGAACCGCCGGTGAGGCCCAGGACCAGCCAGTCCTGGGCCACCACCATCATCCAGGTGCCCGCGGCGGACACCACCTGGCCGGCCACGAACAGCCGGAAGTTGCGCACGGACAGCGAGCGGAAGGTGGAGGCGAGACGGCGGTTCATGGGCGGTCGGTCACGCCCCGCGCCCGGTCCGGGTCATGCAGTCCTCCAGGAAGGCCAGGGCCCGCAGGTGGTACGAGCGGGCCGCCCAGCCCAGGCTGATGTTGTGCCCGGCGTCCGGCTGCCGGTCGATCTGCACCCGCGGGGCGGCGGTCAGCCGGCTCGCCAGATCGGCCAGGTCCTGCTCGCCGTGGTGCCACCAGGCTTCGTGCTCGGCGAAGGTGAGCCGGATCGGGACCTGGATGCGCGGCGCGAGCGCCGCGAACAGCTCCGTCCAGTGGCCGAGCTCGCCGGCCTCGCGGGGCGGCATCGGCGCCACCAGCGCGGTGCTGACGCGGAAGGTCCCCTGCGGGTAGAGCCGCAGCGGACCCCAGTGCCGCTGGGTCTGCTTCAGCCCCTCCTGCGGGTCGGTCGGCGCGAACCGGTGGCCGCAGCCGGAGATGTCGAGGCCCAGCAGGCCGTCGCGGCCGGTGAGTCCGGCGCAGGTCGACAGGGCGAGCTTTCCGCCGTACGAGTGAGCGAGCCAGAACAGGCCGGCACCGGACGGGTACCGGGAGGTGAAGTCGGCGAGGGCCGCGCGCAGCAGCACGGCCTGCTCGGCGAGCGCCAGCCCGTCGGGGAAGAGCGCCGCGGAGTCCCCGTACCCGGGGCGGTCCACGGCGAGGACCGTGTAGCCGAGGCTCGCGCCGAGCGTCAGCAGGGAGGTCTCCGGGTGCGCCTGCCCGTCGAAGTAGCCCGCGGTCATGCCGCCGCCGTGCACGGCGACCACGGTGGCGCGCGGCGCCGTGTGTTCGGGCGTGCTCAACAGGGCCGACAGGGTGACGCCGCCGGCGTCCAGGGTGATCCGGCGGACGCCGGGGGACAGGCCGGGGTCCTGTGGCGCGGCGAGGCCGGCCGGCACGGCGGCGCGCGCGGCCCCGGCCACTGCCGGGACGGCCGGCGCCGCCGCCGACAGGGCAGCGGCCGCCGGGACCGTGGCCGGGATCGTGGCCGGGATCGTGGCCACCGCGGCGGCGGCCCCGAACCCGGCCGGCCCGGCCGTGGCCAGGGCGAGTGAGGCGAGCGACTCGACCGACGCTGCGGTCATGGTGCTGTCCATCGGTTTACCCCCGTACGGCCGGCCGCCGCGGTCCTCGATGCGGACCGCGGCGGCGTGCGGTCATCGCGCGTCGCCGAACCAGCGGCGCAGCGCGTCGGTCAGTTCTTCGATACTGTCGCCCGCCCACGCCACGTGCCCGTCGGGCCGGACCAGCAGCGCGGCCGTGCCGTGCAGCGGGTCCGCGCCGTCCAGCGGCTTCGCGGTGGCGGTGGTGACGTCCACCCGGTGCCCCCAGCCGGCCGCCGCGGCGCGCAGCGCCGGGCTGTCGGCGAGGTCGAGGAGGACGCCCCGGCCCGGGTGCAGCAGCCGGGTCGTGCCGGTCTCCTCGCCGTCGGCGGTGACCAGCGCGCGGTCCGCCAGCCGCAGGCCCTGCAGCGGGTGGCCGCCCTCGCCGAAGTCGTAGGCGATGTCGAGGCCGCTGACGATCCCGGCCAGGTGCCGCTTGACCTCGTCGTGGGCGATGAGCTCCGAGAACAGGGCGCGCAGCGGGTCGGCCTCCGCGCCGCCGAGGAAGACCGTGCCCTGCGCGCTGGTGTTCATCAGCAGCCGCTGCCCGACCGGGTGACGCTCCCCGTGGTAGGTGTCGAGGAGCCCGTCGGGGGCGGTGCCGGTCACCACCGCGGCCAGCTTCCAGCCGAGGTTGACGGCGTCCTGCACGCCGGTGCTCAGCCCCTGCCCGCCGGCCGGGAGGTGGATGTGGGCGGCGTCGCCGACCAGCAGCACGCGGCCGCGCCGGTACTCGGTGGCCTGCCGGGCCGCGTCGGTGAAGTAGCTGACCCACTCCGCGCCGCCGCCGCTGATGTCCTCGCCGGTGATGTGCTGCCAGGCGGCCGCGACCTCGGCGAAGGTGACCGGTTCGGCGTCCCGGCCGCGGGCCGGGGTGCCGTCGGGGCAGACGATGATGCGGTCCACGCCCTCGGCGAGCGGGGCGGCCATCACCATCCCGTTGGGCTGCCGCTCGCCCAGGAACCGGGGGCGCAGCGCGCAGCCGGTCACATCGGCGAGGAACATGGCGCGGGTGGCGGCGGTGCCGGGGAAGTCGAAGCCGGCGGCCTTGCGGACGCTGCTCTGCCCGCCGTCGGCGCCCACCAGGTAGGCGGCGCGCAGCTGCTGCACCCCGTCCGGGGTGCTGACGGTGATCTCGACGCCGTCGCCGTCCAGGTAGCCGTCGGACAGGTCCAGGAAGTCCCAGCCGCGCCGGATGTCGACGCCCAGCTCGCGGGCCCAGTCCTCGAGCACCGCCTCGGTCTGGTTCTGCGGGATGCCGCGCGCCCCGAAGTGGGCGCCGGGCAGCACGGTGTAGTCGAACTGCACCCCGCCGAAGTGGCCGAGCGGGCTGATCTCCAGGGTCTCGCCCTGGCCGAACCGGGGCAGCAGGCCCCGCTGGTCGAACACCTCCATGGCGCGTGCGGTGAAGCCGAGGCCGCGAGACTGCCCGGTGGGCTGCGCCAGTCGCTCGGTGACGATGACGCTGGCCCCGCCCAGGCGCAGTTCTCCGGCGAGCATCAGCCCGGTCGGGCCGGCGCCGACGATGATGACGTCCGCGTCCGCGGCTGTCCCTTCCATGGTCTTCCTCTTCTCCGGTCGAATTCCGTATCCGTGCGGTCCGGCACGGCCGGGGTCGGCACGATCGCCCCGCAGGACGATCGCCGTGCAGCAGATGGCGGCCGCGGCCCTTCCGGCCGCGGCCGCCGCCGCTCAGCGCGCCGCGCCGAACCAGCGCTCCAGGGCGGCCCGCAGTCCCTCGTCCGCGGGCCCGGCCCAGACGACGTGGCCGTCCGGGCGCACCAGCACACAGCCGGCACCGTCCAGCGGGCCCGGCCGCTCCGGCCGGCCCGCGACCACCGCGACCCGGTCCGCCCAGCCGCCGCGCACCGCCGCCGGGACCTCCGCGCCACCGCGCAGGTCCAGCAGCAGACCGCGGCCGGTGCGCAGCAGCTCGGTGGTGCTGAGCGCGGCCTCCGCGGAGCCCTCGGCCGAGGCCAGCCGGGTCTGCGGCAGCCGCGCGCCGAGCAGTTCGTGCGCCGGTCCGTCCACGTCGTAGCGGATGTCGAGGCCGCTGATCATGCCGGCCAGGTGGGCCCGTACCGGCTCGTGGCCGACGAGCTCCGCCAGCACCTCGCGCAGCGGCTCCACCTCCCGCCCGCCGAGCAGCAGGTGCGCCTGGGCCTCGATGTTGGCCAGCACCCGCCGTCCGACGGCGTGGCGTTCCGTGTGATAGCTGTCCAGCAGCCCCTCGGGGGCGGTGCCGGCCACCTCCGCGGCCAGCTTCCACCCCAGGTTGAAGGCGTCCTGGAGCCCGAGGTTGAGGGCCTGCCCGCCGATCGGCATCTGCCGGTGGGCGGCGTCCCCGGCGAACAGGATCCGGCCGTGCCGGTACTGCTCCAGCTGCCGGTTGGCGTCCCCGAAGGCGTTCACCCACAGCGGGGTTCCGCCGCTGATGTCCTCCCCGGTGACCCGCTTCCAGACGTCGACGACCTCCTCGAACGCGGCGTTCTCTGCGTTCTCGGGGTCCCAGGCCCGCTGCCGGGCGGTGCTGCCGAACTCGTGCACCATCACCCGGGTCACCCCGTCGGGGCGGCGGGCCGCGATGGCCAGTCCCTGCGGCAGCCGCTCGAAGCGGCGGTTGGGCACCTCGATGCCGGCGACGTCGGCGCGGATGAGCTCCCGCCGGGCGTCGTGGCCCGGGAACGCCACCCCGGCCAGCCGCCGCACCGTACTGTCCTCGCCGTCACAGCCGACCAGGTGGCGGGCCCTCACCCGCAGCACCTCGCCGCTCCGGCCGACCGCCTCCGCCTCGACGTACGCGTCGTGTGCGCCGCCGCCGGACAGCCCGGTCAGCTCGTGCCCGCACCGGATGTCGACGCCCAGCGCGAGCGCCCACTCCTCCAGCACCGCCTCGGTCCTGGTCTGCAGCACCTTCCACTGTCCCGGCCACGGGCCGGGCAGGGAAAGGTCGAGCGGCAGGCCGCCGAAGTGGCCGCGCGGCTCGTTCGGCGGGGTGCCGAACTCACCGGTCAGGCCGCGGCTGTCGAGGATCTCCATGGTGCGGGCGTGCAGCGTGGAGGCCCTCGACTCCGTGCTGGGCGCGTGCCGGCGCTCCAGTACGACCACATCGGCGCCGCCGAGCCGCAGCTCCGCGGCGAGCATCAGCCCGACGGGGCCGGCCCCGACCACCACGACCTGGGTGTCCAGCAGGTCCGCCGTGTCGGCCATGGCCAGTCAGCTCTTCTTCTCGGCGTAGGCCTTGGCGTGGTTGAGCGTGGCCGTGCTGTTGGTGCTGAGCGCCGAGTGGACGTACGCGCGGGCGTCGGCGACGGTGGCGTCCGGACCGAGGATCTTCTCGATGTTGTCCGTGTTCAGCGTGACCGTGTGCTGCGAGGACGCGGCGGTCACCCCGTCGGTCTCCACGAACGTCCACTCGCCGGTGTGCAGGGTCATCAGCGCGGGCAGCGTGACCTGCTTGTAGGCGATCTTGTGGTCGGGGAACACCACCCGGTACGACTTGGTGGTGTGCACCGAGCCGTCCTTGGCCCGGGTGTCCATCTCCAGCGTCTGCAGGCCGGGGGTGTCCTCGGTGAGCCGTACGACGGCGACGTGCGGCAGCCGCTCGGCCCACCGGTCCGCCTCGTTGATGAAGTCGAAGGCGTCCTTGGCCGACCCGTTGATGTGCACGGTGTCGGTGAAGGAGAACGTCAGCTCCTCCGCCGCGTGGGCCAGTTCGACGTTCTTCTTCAGCGCGGCCAGCTCGGACAGGCTGTTCTTGTCGACGGCCCGCTCGATCCACAGCAGGTCGTGCGGGTCGTCGCCGATCGCGCTGTAGTCGTGCAGCAGCCGCACCCGGGTCTCGCCCTCGCCGAGCGGCTCCAGGATCCAGGTGCCGCCCATGGCGGCCACCGGCGCGGCCGGCACCTCCTGGCGGAAGGTGATCCGCAGGCCCTCCGGGTCGAGGGTGCGGCGCGAGGTCCAGTTCTTGGCGTCGCCGTTGGCGGTGGCCCAGATCCGGATCCGCTCCTCGGCGCCGTCGGCCTCCACCCGGTCCACGTGGATGGTCGGGGGGAAGATCCGCGGCCAGTTGGTCACCTCGGCCAGCAGCCGGTAGACGGCACCGGCCGGGGCGCTGATGGTGATCTCGTGCTCAACCTCACGGGTCGTCATCTTCGGTGTCCTCAATCGGTCGAGCGGGTCAGAAGTTGCCGAGGCCGCCGCAGACGTTCAGCGCCTGCGAGGTGATCGACGCGGCGGAGTCCGAGGCCAGGTAGCCGACCAGGCCGGCCACCTCCTGCGGGGTGGAGTAGCGGCCGAGCGGGATCTTCGACTGGAACTTCTCGAGGATGGCGTCCTCGGAGGTGTCGTAGGCCGCGGCGTAGCCCTGCCGGACCCGCTGCGCCATCGGCGTCTCCACGTAGCCGGGGCAGACCGCGTTGACGGTGATGCCGGTCGGCGCGAGCTCGTTGCCGAGGGCCTTGGTGAAGCCGACCACGCCGTGCTTGGACGCCGAGTACGGGGCACCGAGCACCACGCCCTGCTTGCCGGCGGTGGAGGCGATGCTGATGATCCGGCCGCGGTCCTTGTGCCGCATCCCGCCGGTGTTCAGCACCTCGCGGGTCAGCCGGAACACACTGGTCAGGTTGGTGTCGATCACGTCGTCCCACAGCTCGTCCGCGATGTCCGCGGTCACGCCGCCGCCGGACCGGCCGGCGTTGTTGACGAGCACGTCGACCGTGCCGAAGCGGTCCACCGCGGCCTCGACGAACGCCTTGACGGACGCGCCGTCGCGGACGTCGAGGACGCCGCCGTCCACGTCCAGGCCCTCGTCCTGCAGCTCCTTGACGGTGGCCGCCACGTTCTCGGCGTTGCGCGCGCCGATGAACACCCGGTGGCCCTGCTGGGCCAGCAGCCGGGCCGACTCCAGCCCGATCCCGCTCGTCGCGCCCGAAACCAGCGCGACCCGTCCGTTGTTGTTCTGCGTCATCGTCGGTTCAGCCCCTTCACGCGGCCACGGCGGCGGACGCCAGCTGGCGGTTGACCGCCTCGATGAACCCGCGCGGGGTGAGGGTGTCGTCGACGGCCTCCTCGTCGAGCGATATCCCGAACTCGCGCTCGATGATGCTGCCGGACTCCAGCAGCGCCAGCGACTCGTACTGGAGGTCGGCGAAGGTGGTGTCCAGGATGTCGCCGTTCAGGTCGACCCCCTCCGCCACGCCCGCGGAATCGATCAGGATGCGCTTGAGATCGTCGAGGGTGAAAGACTTGCTGGCCATGTCGTTCCCTTCATCGGTGCGGCATGCTGCTGCGGCATGCCCTGGCTGGGTGTGGCGGAGAGGGCCGGCCGGGCGGGTGCCCGGGACCGGCCGGTCAGCCGGCGGAGCGGACGACCATCGCCGAGTTGAAGCCGCCGTGGCCGCGGGCCAGCACCAGCGCGGTGCGGACCTCGGCGGGCCGCGGCTGGTCCAGGACCAGGTCCAGGCCGTAGTCCAGGCACGGGTCGACGTTCACGGTGGGCGGGATGACTCCGTCCCGCATGGCGAGGAAGGCCGCCGCCAGGTCCAGCGGTGCGGCACCCGAGTACAGCCGCCCGGTCATCGTCTTCGGCAGGGTGACCGGTACGCCCCGCTGCCCGAACACGGCGTTGAGCGCCTCGGCCTCGGCCCGGTCCAGCTGCGGGTCCGCGGCGCCGTCGGCGAACACCACGTCGATCTCGCCCGGTTCGGCCCCGGCGTCGGCCAGGGCCGTCTCGATGGCCTTCCGCAGGTTCGGTCCGCGCCCGCTGCCCTGCCGCGGGTCGATGGTCGCCCCGTACCCGGAGATCTCGCCGTAGACCTTCGCGCCGCGCTCGCGGGCCGACTCCGCCGACTCCACGATCAGGATGGCGCCGCCCTCGCCCGGAACGAAGCCCTGGGCCTCCCGGTCGAACGGCAGGTACGCGCGGGTGGGCTCCTCGGAGGTGCTCAGCCGGCCGGCGGCCAGCTGCGCCACCCAGCCCCACGGGCAGATCGACGCGTCCACGGCACCGGAGACGATGATCCGGGTGCCCTTGCGGACCTGGCGGCGGGCCTGGGCCACCGCGTCCAGGCCGCCGGCCTGGTCGCTGACGACCACTCCGGCCGGGCCCTTCATGCCGTTGCGGATGGAGATCTGGCCGCTGTTGACGGCGTAGAACCAGGCGAAGGACTGGTACGCGGACACGTACTGGCTGCCCTTGCTCCACAGCGCCTGGAGCTCGCCCTGGCCGAACTCGAAACCGCCGGCCGCACTGGCCGTGACCACGCCCATGTCGAAGTCGGGCAGCTCCGAGGGCCGGATCCCGGCGTCCTCCAGCGCCCAGTCGGCCGCCACCAGCGCCAGCCGGGTCACCCGGTCGGTCTGCGGGAGCAGCCGGCTCGGCAGCCCGTCCTCCGCCGCCGTGCCCGGGATCTGGCCGGCCAGCCGGGCCGGATAGTCCGAGGGGTCGAACCGGGTGACGCGGCCGATGCCGCTCTTCCCGGCCAGCGTCGCAGCCCAGTAGTCGGAGGCGCCCAGCCCGTTGGGGGCCGCCACACCGAGGCCGGTCACCACGACCGACGCGCTCATACCAGGCTCCTCTCGGGGTTGGCCAGCACCATGGCGCTCTGGAATCCGCCGAAGCCGCTGCCCACGGTCAGTACCGCGTCGGTCAGCTGCTCGCGCGCGGTGAGGGGTACGTAGTCGAGGTCGCACTCCGGGTCCGGAGTGTGCAGGTTGGCCGTCGGCGGGACCACGTCGTACTCCATGGCCAGCGCCGAGGCGGCGATCTCGATGGAGCCGATGGCGCCCAGCGAGTGCCCCACCATCGACTTGATGGAGCTGACCGGGGTGCGGTAGGCGTGGTCGCCCAGGCTCCGCTTGAACGCCGCGGTCTCGTGCCGGTCGTTCTGCTTGGTGCCGGAGCCGTGCGCGTTGATGTAGTCGATCTCGTCGCCGTTCATCCGGGCCTCGTCCAGCGCCAGCCGGATGGCCTCGGCCATCTCCACACCGTCCGGCCGCAGGCCGGTCATGTGGTAGGCGTTGCTGCGGGTCGAGTAGCCGGCGATCTCGGCGTAGATGTGCGCGCCGCGGGCCCGGGCGCTCTCCAGCTCCTCCAGGACGAAGAAGGCGGCGCCCTCCCCGAGCACGAACCCGTTGCGGGTGCCGTCGAACGGGCGGGAGGCCCGGCCCGGCTCGTCGTGCCGCGGGGTGGTGGCCTTGATCGCGTCGAAGCAGGCCATGGTGATCGGCGAGATCGGCGCGTCCGAGGACCCGGCGATCATGACGTCGGCGGTGCCCTCGCGGAGCAGCTCCACGGCGTAGCCGACCGAGTCGATGCCGGAGGTGCAGCCGGTGGAGACCACCGTGCTGGGCCCCTCGGCCCCGACGCCCCAGGCGACCTCGGCCGCGAAGGAGCTCGGCACCATCTGGTTGTAGAGGTGCGGGGACGCGTACCGGTGGTCGACCAGCTCCAGCCGGCCGCCGTCGCTGACGACCCGGTACTCCTCGTCGAGGGCCATGGTGGCTCCGACGGCGCTGCCGACGGTCACTCCCACCCGGTACGGGTCGAGGCCGGCGATGTCCAGGCCGCTGTCGGCGACCGCACCGCGCGAGGCCACGACCGCGAACTGGGCGGCCCGGTCCATGCGCCGGACCTCCTGCGGGGTCAGGCCGTGCTCGTACGGGTCGAAGTCGACCTCGGCCGCCACCCGCGAGCGGAACGGCGCCGGGTCGAAGAAGGTGATGCCGCGCGTGGCCGTCCGGCCGTCGCTCAGCAGGTTCCAGAAGTTCTCGCGGCCGACTCCGCCGGGCGCGAGCACCTCCATTCCGGTGATGACGACTCGCCGCCCGGTCACGCCTTCGCCTCCCAGTTGTAGAAGCGGGTGGCCATGGCGTCGGCGGGCGAGCGCCAGGTCGCCGGGTCGTAGGCCTCGATGAACGGCTTCAGGTCGTCGCTGATCTGGACGAAGCGCGGGTCGGACTTGGCGCTCTCGATCAGCTCGCCGCCGTTGTCGGTGTCGAAGTCCTGGAGGTGGAAGTACAGGCCCCGGTAGGAGAACAGCTGGCGCCGCCGTGTTCCCATCCGCTGGGGCATCTCCGTCGCATCGAATTCGGCGAACAGCCGGGCCACGTCCGCACTCGAGGCCAGGTCCATCCGGGCGACGATCAGAGTGCTGTGCATACGGTCTCGCTCCTCAGCGGTTTCGTGTGTTCGGTACTGGCGGGGCGGCGGGCGCCGGACGTCGTCCGCGGGGCCCGGGGGACGCCCGGCTCCCCCGGGGGGAGCCGGGCGTCAGGTGTTCCTCCGGGTCGGCGGAAGCGGTCGCCGGTTACTCCCCGGCGGAACGGGTGTGGACGACGCGGTAGGTGTTGATGTCCGGGATGCCGGTGACGACGGCGCGGATCCGGCCCTCGGCCGCCACGCGGCCCTCCGGCTTCTGGTCCTGCGGGACGTCGCGGTGGGCCTCGAAGGCCTCCTTGCTCTCCCACTGGGAGTAGGAGACGGCGAAGGAGCCCTCCAGGCCGCGGGCGGCCAGGCCGCGCAGCACGACGTGCGAACGGAAGCCGGGGGACTGCAGGAAGTACTCCTGCGCCGGGCCGAGCGCGTCGATCAGCTCTTCCTGGTTCTCCTTGGCGACGGGGAAGACCGCGATCACGGTGTAGTCGTCGCGCTCCGGGGAGACCTCGATGGTGCCGCCCAGCGAGGGGTGCTCCTGGGTGAAGGCCACCTCGTTCTGCAGCAGCTTGATCGAGGTGGTGATCTCACCGAAGACCGGGAGGGTGCGGTGCTTGAACTCGTCGCCGGCGTAGCGCTTCTCGAGGTCCTCGCCGCTGCGCCACTGGATGAAGTTCGCCGTGCCCGGCTTGTCGACGCCGGCGTGCACGGTGCTGGACATCCAGCCCTCGTACGTCGCGGCGTTGACGATCTTCGTCATCTCCTCGATCAGCTTGTCCTGGTTCTCCGGGACATCCGTCGTGAACAGGTTCAGAACGGTGAGGTGGTTGTCCTGCGTGGAGATCTTGGGCATTTCTCTTCGCTTCCTTAGGGGTACGAATGGGCGGACGGAACGGGTGGCGTGGCGTGGCGTCAGGCGGAGGCCGGGCCGAACCAGCGGGTGAGGGCCTCGTCGAGGCCGGCGGTGGGCTCGCCCAGCGGCGGCGCCCAGGCGACGTAGCCGTCGGGGCGGATCAGCAGGCCGTCGAGCGGCGCGTCACAGTCGAAGTTGACGACGGTGACCACGTCGATGCGGTCGGCCCAGCCCGCGGCGGCCTCGCGCAGCACGGCGTTGTCGTGCAGGTCCAGCAGCACGCCCCGGCCGGGGTGCAGCAGCTCCAGGCTGCTGGCCTTCTCCCCGCCGACCACGACCTCGCGGTCGGGCAGCCGGCGGCCGAGCAGCGGGTGCTCGCCGGGGCCGACCTCGTGGCGGATGTCGAGACCGGTCACCATGCCGATGAGGTGGCGCTGCACCGACGGGAAGTCCACCAGCTCGGCGAACACCTCCAGCAGCGGCGTGATCTCGTCCCCGCCGAGGTAGAGGATCCGCTGGGCCAGGGTGTTGGCCAGGATCCGGGCGCCGACCGGGTGGCGCTCGCTGTGGTAGGTGTCGAGCAGCCCCTCGGGGGCCTGGCCCTTGATGTCGAGGGCCAGCTTCCAGCCGAGGTTGACCGCGTCCTGCACGCCGGCGCTCATGCCCTGCGCGCCGATCGGCAGGTGGATGTGGGCCGCGTCGCCGGCCAGGAACACCCGGCCGCGCCGGTACTCGGTCGCCTGCCGGCTGGTGTCGGTGGTCGAGCTGACCCACAGCGGCGTACCGCCGCTGATGTCCTCGCCGGTCAGCCGCTGGAACGCGGCGGCGACCTCGTCGAAGGTGATCGGCTCGGTGCTCGTGCGCAGCGGCTCCGAGCGGTCGAAGTAGATGACACGGCTGCGGTCCGGGCCGATCGGCAGGACCATCACCATGCCGCCGGGGACCCGCTCACCGCTGAACCGGGGCCGCAGCGGCACCCCGGCCACGTCGGCGAAGCGCAGCTCGATGGCCGCGTCGGTGCCGGTGAACTCGATGCCGGCCAGCCGCCGCACGATGCTGCGGCTGCCGTCGCAGCCCACCACGTAGCGGGCGCGCAGGGTGCCCGGGCCCTCGGGGGTGGTGACCTCCAGGGTCACCCCGTCCTCGTCGCTCTCCAGGCCGGTGACCTCGACGCCGCGGCGCACCTCGGCGCCCTTTTCGGCGGCCCAGCCGGCCAGCATTCCCTCGGTGCGCGACTGCGGAATTCCTCGAGCCCCGTACGAGCCGCCCTCAAGCAGCCGGTAATCGATGGGAACTCCACCGAAGTGCCCGAAGGGAATGACATCCACCTCACCGAGGCGGGAAAGCAGTCCACGCTGGTCGAATTCTTCGATGGTCCGCGCCGAGAATCCGAGGGCACGCGACTGCTGCATGGGCTCGGAGAGCCGCTCGACGACGGTGGCCGAAACTCCATTCAGACCCAGCTCACCTGCGAGCATGAGTCCGGTGGGCCCGGCTCCCACGATGATTACGTCTGCATCAAAGGTGTCCATCTGCCCTCTTCCGACTGGTGTTTTACCAGTATTGCGAGGGGCTACCGGAACAGTAAATAGCCGCTAGTACAGGTTTTCTGCAGGAACGTCATATCCTGCGCAACAGGGGTTGGCCACCAGCCCCATTCGAGCACATCCTCAGGCATGACATCGAGCCAATCGGCCGCTGAAGTCGCGGCACTTCTGAACGCATATCTCATCGGCCTCGACGATGACTTTATCGACGCTGGATGGGCCAAGGGTCTGTTCACCGACGACGTGGTGATCGCGTTCCCCCCGAACGCCCGCCAGGAAGGCATCGACGGCGTCCCGGAATTCCACCGGACGTCCCTCAAGAAGTTCGCGCGGCACCAGCACATGGGCTCGCCGGCCGTCGTCGAGGTCGACGGGGACCGGGCCGCCCTGCGCGCCAACGTGATCGCCACCCATGTCCTGCACCGGCCGGCCGACGCCCCGCAGGACGCCGCCGCCCCGGTCTTCCAGGCGGGCACCTTCGTCAAGGGCGAGGCCCGCCGCACCCCCCAGGGCTGGCGGCTGTCCGCCCTCTCCTTCGAGGTGGTCTGGACGAACGGCACCGCCCCGGCCACCCACTGACCCGGTACGACCCGCACGACCCGCACAGCACACGGCCCGCGGTGGTGCCGGGAGTTCCCCTCCCGGCACCCGCTCCGCCCGCGGTTCCGGCCGCGGTTCCCGCCGGGCCTTCGACCGGCGTGAGCAGCACGAGCCACTGCCGTCCGGTC
>NZ_JBFBAV010000055.1:0-40042 GCF_040689505.1 Streptomyces sp. NPDC051211 | reverse complement strand
TCCGTCCGGGCCGTCAAGGGCGCTCCCTTCGGTCGCGTCGCTTCGCGATGTCGCTGCGCTCCACCCTTGACCGCCCGGCCGGCCCCGGAAAGACAGGGACTGTCGGGAAGCCCCGAAGGAACGGCATGGGGGACAGGACCCCATGCGGCCCCGCCAGGGAGGTCGGGCGGCGGCTGCCGCCCGGCCGGCCGCCCTGTCGGGCGGACAGCTCCGATTCCCCGAAGCCAGAGCCGGTTAGCCGAGCCGGACCTTGGGGCGCGCCAGATCGCTACGCGCTTCTCTCGGCTTAGCGTCCCCGGCCCGTCTGTGGCCGGATAAATGCCGCCACCGGGGGAGTGGGTCAGTCTCTTTTGCCGAGGGACCGGAAAGGCCCTCACTGACATCCCGCGGACCGGGCGCGGTCAAGTGCGCGAAGGTGCTGGAGCGGCTACCGGCTGCCGGCTCATGGCGCGACGTCCGGCGCGGGCGGGGTGCAGCGGTGTGCCCGGATCGCGTGGAGCATGCTGCGGGAGACCGCCGCGAGTTGGCGGGCGTACGACCAGTTGCCGAGCGGGCCGTCCTTGGGGCCGGTCTCGGTCAGCCGGGCCCAGGTATCGGCGGCGGCGAGGCCTCGCTCGGAGGGGAGGCCGGGCGGGATCTCCCGGACGCCTACGGCCAGCGTGATGCCGTGGGTGATGAGGCGGGAGGTGAGATCGGCGAGGTCGTCCGGCGGCGGGAGGTGTTTCATGGCGAGCGCGGCCATGATGTCCTTCTCGGCCGCGGCCTCGACCTCCCGCTCTATTCCGTCCGCCATGACGGTGAGTGCGTTCCGGAGCTCGTTGAGGGCTTCGTCGAGTGCCTGAGCGTGCCATTCCTCCGGCGACATGCGTGCTCCCTACCATCATCAGCGGGTGTGAGGACAGCGTGGACCATGAGAAGTCCCGCTGCGAGGACTTGTCTTGGACTTCTGGGGCCCTGAAACAGGACTTCTGTACGGCCGAATTGGCGAATGGTGGCTCCTCGCCAGACTTCCTGCGACAGTGGGCATCTGCTCGCCCACGCACGGAGGTTGGCATGACGCGCCCCACCGGCAACACCCGACTCAAGGCAGCCCGCCTGGCCGCCGGATACCGATCTCAGCAAGATCTCGTCGATGCCCTGGCCAGTCGCGGTGTGACCGTCGGCATCCGCCAGGTCCGCCGCTGGGAATCGGACAACCCGCCCCTGCCGTACCCGGACGTCCGCCAGGCTCTCACGGAGATCCTCGGCCAGGACATCGAGCAGTTGGGATTCACCCCGACCGCCGGGACCGGTTCGGACCTCCCGGCAGCTGCCAGTGCCCTGCCGCCCCTCAACCGCGGCCCGGTCCGGACCCCGAACGCGATCCAGCCCTCCAGCGCCGGAACGGACTACCTCTCCGTGACCCGCGCCCACCGCCGCCTGTACTGGACCGTCGCCCCTGCCACCCTCCACCCCGCCGTGAGCGCGCACGCCGCGCTCGGCGAGGCGCTGCTGCCGTCGACCGCGGGCCTCACCCGACGGGCCGTGGCGGCAGCTCTCGCCGAGTCCTGGCTGCTGGCCGGCCGCATCGAATTCTTCGATCTCCGCGAGCCCGCCCGCGCGCAGGAGACGTGGGTACGCGCACTTCAGGCTGCCGGCGGGGCCGACGACGCCCTCCTCGGCTCCGCCGTTCTCGCTCACATGGCTTTCGTTCCGGGCTGGGCAGGAGACCGGCCCGCCGCTGCCGAGCGGATGATCGCGGCGCGGACGTACGCCCGGCGCAGTTCGGCCTCAGCCGAGTTCCTCGCCTGGCTGGACGCGGTCGAGGCCGAATGTGAGACCCGGTGCGGCGATACGAGGACCGCGTTGAACCTGATCGCCCATGGAGAGGATGTCCTCGCCGCCGGCGGAGAACACAGCAGCCCGGAGTGGATGGACTGGTTCAGCCCCGTCCGGCTCGCCGCGTTCAAGGGCAACACGCAGCTCACGGCGGGGCATTTGCCTCAGGCCCGCGAGACGCTCCTGCGGGTTCTCGACGAGCTGCCCGCGGATGCCGACAAGCAGCGCACGGTCGTCCTCGGTGACCTCGCCGCGGTAGAGGCCGCCGATGGACACCCGGCAACCGCGGCGGAGTACGCGGTCCGCGCGCTGGAGCTGTTGGAGACGCACTGGTACGCGACCGGGCTGGAGCGGGTCCGGGGGGTGCGGCGTGCGCTCGCGCAGTGGCAGCACGAGCAGTGCGTCCGCGATCTCGACGACCGGCTGTACGGCTGGGGTGCGGTGGTCAGCGCGCTCGCGATGTGAGCTCGGCGATCCGCCCGGGGAGCTCCAAGAGGCTGCTGATCCGCACCGTCGGGAGCTCCTGGGCCTCGACCGTGTTCCATTGGATCGTTGCCCACGGGCCGCGGTGGACCAAGGCGGTGCGCATGCCGAACTCGGCAGCGGGCCGGATGTCGTTGTCGATCCGGTCCCCCACGTAGAGGATCTCCTCAGGGGCGAACGGGACGACCTTGGCCACCCGCTCGAAGAACTCGATGTCCGGCTTGCTGGCCCCCCAGTCGTCCGAGGTGCCGATCAGGTCCACGTCCCCGGTGAAGAGGTCGCGGAGGATTCCGCCTGCACGGACGGTCTGGTTCCCGGCGATGCCGAGCCACAGCCCCGCCTCCCGGAGCTGCGCGAGGGCAGGCCGGACGTCCGGGTAAAGGTCGTTCTCGCCGAAGTGCTCCGGTTGGCCGGCTGCAGCACGGGCCTCCCGCTGCTCGTACAGGTCGAAGCCGGGCTGGAACTCCTGGAACACGTCGCGGTAGTCGCGGCCTTGTGCGATGACCGCGCCGAACACGGCGGCGAAGGTGTGGCGGGGGACGCCGAGCCAGTCGGCCCACGTCCCGTACTCGCGAGTCTCGTCTACCAGGCATTCGCCGACGTCGAAAACCACAGCGCGAATCGTCATACGGGCCAGCCTAGGGGCCCGGGAGTACGAAGGCGCCCCCCGCCCGGACCCCGAACGGCCGTGGAGGCGGAGCCAGCTATCGCATAGGGGTTGTTATTGCGAGTAACATGCAAGAGGCTTCAGTGGTCCTTACTTCCTGTTCAGGACGTGGAGCCTCGTCATGCCCCAGCTGATACCGCACGCCGGACCACAACGCGTCATCGCCGCCTCCAACTTCGTCAACACCGTCGGGAGCGGCCTCTACCTGACCGCCGGGGTGCTGTACTTCACCCAGGCGGTGCACCTTCCCGCAGCGCAGGTGGGGCTCGGGCTCGGCATTGCCGGGTTCGTTTCGCTCGGGGTGGGCATCGCCGCCGGGCATCTGGCGGACCGGCACGGAGCGCGCGGCGTCTACGCGGCCACCCTCGTCGTCCGGGCGCTGGCAACGGCCGGGTTCGTACTGGCGGACAGCTTCTGGCCGTTCGTGTGCGCGGTGTGTGCGGCCACCGGAGCGCAGGCGGCCGGTCTGGCCGCGCGCAGTCCGCTCATCAGGCGCTACGGAGGGGACCGGCCGCAGGAGTTCCGCGCCTATCTCCGGTCCGTGACCAACATCGGGATCTCCCTCGGAGCCCTGCTGGCGGGGTGCGCCGTCCAGGTCGGCACCCATAGTGCCTACCAGTTGCTCGTCCTCGGCAACGCGGTCGCCTTCGCGGCCTCCGCGGCCGTGTTGGTCTTCCTGCCGCCGGTGATGCCCGGGCCCAAGGCCGGAGGCCCCCGCTGGATCGCCCTGCGGGACCGGCCCTACCTCCTGATCACTGCTCTCGACGGCATCATGGCCGTCCAGTTCAAGGTGCTCACCGTGGCCATCCCGCTCTGGCTGGTCGCCGCCACCACCGCCCCGCCCTGGCTGGTTTCGGGCACCATGCTCGTCAACACCGTCATCGTCATCGCGTTCCAGGTACGGGCCAGCCGGAACATCGATTCCCCCGCGGCCGGCGCAGGTGCCTACCGTCGATCGGGTGTGGCTTTCCTGATGTCCTGCTCGCTGATCGCCCTGACCGCGGGCATACCGGCATGGGCTGCGGCAACGCTGCTGATGGCCGCAGTGGTCATCCACACGGTCGGCGAGCTGTGGCACTCCGCCGCAGGCTTCGAAGTGTCCTTCGCCCTCGCCCCGGAACACGCCACCGGCCAGTACCTGGGTGTGTTCGGCCTGGGCGCCAGCCTGGCCGAAGCCCTCGGGCCGAGCCTGCTCATCGCGCTCTGCATCACCTGGGGCCGCCCCGGGTGGTACGTCGTAGGGGCGCTGTTCGCCCTGACCGGCCTGGCGGCGCCACTCGCCGTCCGCTGGGCACAACGCCACCGGCAGCCCTGCCGGACACAGCTCGAATCCGCGGTGAAGGTGCCGGCTGCCTGAAGTCGTCCGGAGCACCGCGGTTCTCTGCGCCCAGCTGTCGCCCGCGAATGCGCGCAGCCTCATCCCGGACCATCGGGATGCGGTGGAGGGGGAGTCCTGATCGCAGTGGGTGTGCGGGGCTTTCCCGCGAAGCTGTGCGGTCTTATGCGGGCGGTGTCCTCGGCTCCCCGTGTTCCCGCGGTGGTGCCGGATATTGCCGACGTCTCCGGCGAAGTCCGGTGCAGGCTCCGGGCCGGATTTCCGGTATGCGCCCCCGGGCGGCGGGCGGGCGCGCCGCGCCCGGGGGTGCGGAGATGGGGGGATTTTGTCCGATTAGCGCGTATCTTCGGGCCATGCCCACGCCCTTCGGATCCCGTGGCGGTATGGCGTTCAGCGCTGCTGAGCTGCGCGTGCTGCGGCGGTCTCTCGCCCATGCCCTTCAGTCTTCCGCCGGCCCCCTGACGGCCGCCGAGGTGCAGGACTGCCTACGGCTCGCGCAGGCGGTCGATGATGCCGCCGACGAGGCCGGGCGGCTCAGAGCGTTCCTGCTGGAGGATCTCCGGCGGTACCGGGAAGCGCTGCCCGGGAGTCTGGGCGGGTATCTGGAGCTGCTGCGGAACGCGCTCGACGACGGGTACGAGCCGGAGGCCGACGATCTGGCCGCGCTGCGCGCCCTGCGCGGGAACCCGGCGGCCGCGGCGCTGCTGGAGCGGGCGCAGGTGGTCGCCGAACGGTCGCTGCGGCGGCGGCTCCGGCCGCCCGCGCCCAGGACCCGGCTGCTCGCCCTCACCGGAGGCAAGGCGGAGAAGGCCGAGAGGGTCGAGAAGGGCGACAAGGCCGAGAAGGGCGACAAGGTCGAGAACGCTGAGAAGGGGGACGAGGGGGAGAAGGGTGAGGGGGGTGGGGGAGAGGAGCCTGCGCCGGGGGCGAAGCCCGGGGTGGAGCGGCCGATTCCCACGCCGGGTGAGGTGTTCCCGCCGCGCCGGAAGCCGACGCCGCCCCCGGCGGCCGCCCGCGTCGCCGGGTAGCTACGCTGGTGGGCATGGACTACGTTTCCGCGCTCGTGCCCCCCATCGTGATGGCCGTGTTCTTCATCGCTCTCGTCGTGACGATCGTGAAGAGCCAGGGCGGCGCCAACAAGGCCAAGGAGGACGCGGCGGTCGACGCCGTGATTGCCCGGGCCGAGGCGGCCCAGCAGAAGTAGTGCCCGGCAGAAGTAGTGCCGTGGTGAAGTAGGACGAAAGCGGGGCGGCCATCGGTCGTCCCGTTTTTCTTGGGCGGCATTGAGCGAATAGCCGGGCAATTCTGGACATGCAGGACTATCGTGCTGCTGTGCCTCGCCCCCTGGGAGAACTCGAAGACGCCGTGATGACGCGGGTGTGGCAGTGGAACCGCCCGGTCACTGTTCGCGAAGTGCTGGAAGACCTCCAGCAGGAACGCTCCATCGCATATACGACGGTCATGACCGTGATGGACAACCTTCACCAGAAGGGCTGGGTCCGGCGGGAAGCCGAAGGGCGCGCCTATCGGTATACCGCCGTCTCCACCCGGGCCGCCTACTCGGCCGCACTGATGAACGAAGCGTGGTCCACCAGTGACAACCCGGCGGCCGCCCTCGTCGCCTTCTTCGGGATGATGTCCGCCGAGCAGCGCGAGGCGCTGCGGGCCGCGGTGCAGATCGTGCAGGGGGACGACGAGGAACCCCCTCCGGATGCGGAGTCCGCCGAGCGCGACCAGGAGCCGGGGCGATAGCGTCCGGGCATGGAAGACGATTCGTCCGTGCCGCCGGTTAACGGTGCAAATGCAAAAGCAGTGACGATCCGCCGGGCTCGTACCGGTGATGTGCCCGCGCTGCGCCGGCTCCTCGACCAGTACGTGCAGCAGCGGATCCTCCTCGACAAAGCGCCCGTGACGCTTTACGAGTCCATCCAGGAGTTCTGGGTCGCGGAACGCGAAGCGGACGGCCGCGTGGTCGGCTGCGGCGCTCTGCACGTGATGTGGGAGGACCTCGCCGAAGTCCGTACGCTCGCCGTGGACCGGGAGTTGAAGGGGTCCGGCGTCGGCCACCGGGTGCTGGAGCGGTTGTTGCACACCGCCCGCGAGGTGGGTGTGCGCCGGGTATTCTGCCTCACCTTCGAAGTGGACTTCTTCGCGAAGCACGGCTTCACCGAGATCGGTGAGACTCCGGTGGACACCGATGTCTACACGGAGCTGCTCCGTTCCTATGACGAGGGCGTCGCCGAGTTCCTCGGTCTCGAACGAGTGAAGCCGAACACCTTGGGCAACAGCCGGATGCTTCTGCACCTGTGAACGATCAGTTCGCGATCCCTATGTCCGAATCGCGTATGTTTCCCGTCCTCTTGCCGTCCTGAACCTCTCCCGGGGGTTTGTGTTTTTCAGGCAAAAGCGGTTTCCTTTCCGCGTACTGCATTTTCGATGAAAGGAAATCCGGTGGCGCAGAAGGTTCAGGTCCTTCTTGTCGACGACCTCGACGGTGGCACGGCGGACGAGACCGTCACGTTCGCGCTGGATGGCAAGTCCTACGAGATCGACCTCACCAGCGCCAACGCGGAGAAGCTCCGCGGTGCGCTGGAAGAGTTCGTGAAGGCCGGCCGGCGTACCGGCGGCCGCGCGGCAGCGGGCCGCGCCAAGGGCCGGGCCGCCGCTTCGGCCGGGCAGCCGGACACCGCCGAGATCCGTGCCTGGGCGAAGTCCAACGGTTACAACGTGAACGACCGCGGCCGGGTCCCCGCCGAGATCCGCGAGGCCTACGAGAACGCCAAGGGCTGACGCCCCAGCCCGGCGAGCCGGGCCCGATGGCACTCCGTGGCCGCCGCGCCGACCAGCCGCGCCAGGTCGGGTCCGATGGTCCGCCCCGGGGCGGTCAGGGACGGCAGCAGGGATTCGCACCCCGGCTCGGGGGGCCGCAGCCACACGGCGGCCCCCCGAGGGCTTTCTCCGCACGCTGCGGGGGCACCAGTGCCCTCGTGGAGCCCGGTGCGGGCCGCCGGAGGCGCCGGAGGTGCGGGCGCGGTCATCCGGCCGCCCGGGCCGAGGGCGGTGAGCTCCAGCGGCACCCCGCCCCATTCCAGCCAGTCGAGCAGGCCGGGCAGCTCCTCCGCGCTGCCCGGAGCCACCAGGAAGCGCATCCGCCGCCCCATCAGGGCCACCGGGCCGGTGGCCACCGGCCGGCGCAGCACCGCCGCCCCCGCGTCCGCCGGCAGCTCCAGTACGTCGAACCGCTCCCCGGTGACCAGCTGCGCGGGCGGCCCGCCCGCGACCGGCCAGCCGAGCACACGCTCGTACCAGAGCGCGTCCTCGGCCTGCACTTCCCGGCGCGGCTCCCCGCGCCGCAGGGCGTCCTCGGCGTCCGGGGCGTCCCCGGATCCCTCCGGCGAGCTCCGCGGAAGCGGGACAATGGCAGGGGCGGTGAGCGTCATGACTGCGCAACCCCCGGGAGGCCCCCGGAGTTACGCAGCGCTCCCGGTGCAATACGGAACGTAAAGCACCGGAGGGACTCCGTCTCACATTCAGGACGCAACTGTGTTCGCCCGTAGCGGAGGGGACCGGTGCTCGGGGCATGGAGTGTCGGTGCTTACGGGTAAGACATTCCTAGTGGATCGGGGCGACACGCTGATTTGACCGGCTCCCGTTCGCCATCGGCGTACTCATGTGACGGGTATCTGCCTGGCCTGCGGGAACATCGTCTCGCACCATCGGGTTGGAGCAGTTGTCGGCTGTTCAAGACGGGGAATCCTCGCTGAGATGTGGGGGTGAGCCTGGGACGGATGTCGGCAGTTGGAATGAGCTGTCCCGCCCCGCGGGACTAGCATGCGGAAGGACAGGGAGGGGACCGCCCCCTTACTGCCCGACCGCTCTGAGGAGCGATTAACGATGTTCGAGAGGTTCACCGACCGCGCGCGGCGGGTTGTCGTCCTGGCTCAGGAAGAAGCCCGGATGCTCAACCACAACTACATCGGCACCGAGCACATCCTTCTGGGCCTGATCCATGAGGGTGAGGGTGTCGCCGCTAAGGCCCTGGAGAGCCTCGGGATTTCGCTCGAGGCGGTCCGCCAGCAGGTGGAGGAGATCATCGGCCAGGGCCAGCAGGCCCCGTCCGGGCACATTCCCTTCACCCCTCGCGCCAAGAAGGTCCTGGAGCTTTCCCTCCGCGAGGCTCTTCAGCTCGGCCACAACTACATCGGCACCGAGCACATCCTGCTCGGCCTGATCCGCGAGGGCGAGGGCGTCGCCGCCCAGGTCCTCGTGAAGCTCGGCGCCGACCTCAACCGGGTCCGGCAGCAGGTCATCCAGCTGCTCTCCGGTTACTCCGGAGGCGGCAAGGAGTCGGCCACGGCCGGCGGCCCGGCCGAGGGCACGCCCTCGACCTCGCTGGTCCTGGACCAGTTCGGCCGCAACCTCACCCAGGCGGCCCGCGAATCCAAGCTCGACCCGGTCATCGGGCGCGAGAAGGAGATCGAGCGGGTCATGCAGGTGCTGTCCCGCCGGACCAAGAACAACCCGGTCCTGATCGGCGAGCCCGGCGTCGGCAAGACCGCCGTCGTCGAAGGCCTTGCCCAGGCCATCGTCAAGGGCGAGGTGCCCGAGACCCTCAAGGACAAGCACCTCTACACCCTGGACCTCGGCGCGCTCGTCGCCGGCTCCCGCTACCGCGGTGACTTCGAGGAGCGCCTGAAGAAGGTCCTCAAGGAGATCCGCACCCGCGGCGACATCATCCTGTTTATCGACGAGCTCCACACCCTCGTGGGTGCGGGTGCCGCCGAGGGCGCGATCGATGCCGCCAGCATCCTCAAGCCGATGCTGGCCCGCGGTGAGCTCCAGACCATCGGTGCGACCACGCTCGACGAGTACCGCAAGCACCTGGAGAAGGACGCGGCCCTCGAGCGCCGCTTCCAGCCCATCCAGGTCGCCGAGCCGTCGCTGCCGCACACCATCGAGATCCTCAAGGGTCTGCGCGACCGGTACGAGGCCCACCACCGCGTCTCCATCACGGACGAGGCCCTCGTGCAGGCGGCCACCCTGGCCGACCGGTACATCTCGGACCGCTTCCTGCCGGACAAGGCGATCGACCTGATCGACGAGGCCGGCTCCCGGATGCGCATCCGCCGGATGACCGCGCCGCCGGACCTCCGCGAGTTCGACGAGAAGATCGCCGGTGTCCGCCGGGACAAGGAGTCCGCGATCGACTCCCAGGACTTCGAGAAGGCGGCCTCGCTCCGTGACACGGAGAAGCAGCTGCTGGCGGCGAAGGCCAAGCGGGAGAAGGAGTGGAAGGCCGGCGACATGGACGTCGTCGCCGAGGTCGACGGCGAGCTGATCGCCGAGGTCCTCGCGACCGCGACCGGTATCCCGGTCTTCAAGCTGACCGAGGAGGAGTCCTCGCGACTGCTCCGCATGGAGGACGAGCTGCACAAGCGCGTCATCGGTCAGAAGGACGCCATCAAGGCCCTTTCCCAGGCGATCCGCCGTACGCGGGCCGGCCTGAAGGACCCGAAGCGCCCCGGTGGCTCGTTCATCTTCGCCGGCCCGTCCGGTGTCGGTAAGACCGAGCTCTCCAAGACGCTCGCCGAATTCCTCTTCGGCGACGAGGACGCGCTGATCTCCCTCGACATGTCGGAGTTCAGCGAGAAGCACACGGTTTCCCGTCTCTTCGGTTCGCCCCCCGGCTACGTGGGCTACGAAGAGGGCGGCCAGCTCACCGAGAAGGTGCGCCGCAAGCCGTTCTCCGTCGTCCTCTTCGACGAGGTCGAGAAGGCCCACCCGGATATCTTCAATTCCCTTCTCCAGATCCTGGAGGACGGTCGCCTGACCGACTCCCAGGGCCGGGTCGTGGACTTCAAGAACACGGTCATCATCATGACGACCAACCTGGGTACGCGTGACATCTCGAAGGGCTTCAACCTGGGCTTCGCCGCCCAGGGCGACGTCAAGACCGGGTACGACCGGATGAAGGCGAAGGTCAACGAAGAGCTGAAGCAGCACTTCCGGCCCGAGTTCCTCAACCGTGTCGACGACACGGTGGTCTTCCACCAGCTGTCGCAGGAAGACATCATCCAGATCGTCGACCTGATGATCGCCAAGGTGGACGAGCGCCTGAAGGACCGCGACATGGGCATCGAGCTCAGCGGTGACGCCAAGCAGCTCCTGGCCAAGCGCGGCTACGACCCGATCATGGGTGCCCGGCCGCTGCGCCGGACGATCCAGCGCGAGATCGAGGACATGCTCTCCGAGAAGATCCTCTTCGGCGAGCTGCGTCCCGGCCACATCGTGGTCGTCGGTGTGGAGGGTGAGGGCGAAACCGCCAAGTTCACCTTCCGCGGCGAGGAGAAGTCGGCGCTGCCGGACGTCCCCCCGATCGAGGCCACGGGCTCCGGCCCGGACCTCTCGAAGGGCGCGTAAGGCTCTGACCGCCTGAGGGTGCGGCCCCTGGACCATCACGGTCCCGGGGGCCGCACCTTTTGCGTGTCAGCGCTGCCGGGGCCGGCAGCGCCATCGGCGCTTCAGGGGTGGCACGTGGTCACCCGGTGGTCGCCCTGGCCTTCGGAAAGTGCCGTCGGACCCGCACGTCGTGCGCGGCGGCTGCGGCCTCGTCACCGGTGAGCTTCAGGACCCGCAGCTGCCGCAGCCGCAGCGAGCCGGGGAGCGAGCCGAGCGCACCAGCGGGCACGGACAGTTCCCGCAGCCGTGGCAGCGCCGCGATGGTCCGCCAGTCCGCGGCCCCGTCGACGGGCTCCCAGGAGTCGGGGAGCGCCAGGAACCGCAGCTGCGGGTGACGTGCCAGACCGCTCAGGGGGCCCGGCGACCGGCCGAGTACGAGGGACCGCAGGTCGGCGTCCGGCGAGAGGTCGTCGAGCGACCAGGGGGCGTGGGGCCCGCTCAGGGTCAGCCCCTGCAGGGCACTCCAGCCCGCCGTCACGGCGCCCACGTCCAGCGGGCCGTCCAGGTGGAGCTGCGCGTGCTCCACCGGCAGCCCGGCCAGGCCGCCCAGGTCGGCCAGGGCCGGGCAGCCCATCAGCGAGATCGTCCGCAGGGACCGCATTCCCTCGAGGAAGTCCAGGCCGGTCAGCTCCTTGTTGTCCCGGATGTTCAACGAGGTCACCCGGGTCCGGCCCAGATAGTGCGAGAAGGCCGCGCCGGAGACCGCGCCCTTCGTGTTCACCCGCTCCTGCGGGGCGAAGGTGCCCAGGGCATCGAGCTCGGCATCGGAATGGACGTACAGGGTCCCCGGGACGTGCCCGAGGCGGGCGATGACCTCCTCGGCGTACTGCACGGTGTCGAACCGGGGCCAGAACTCGGCCAGCTTTCCCTGGACCAGTGCCGAAGGATCGCCCGCGTACCGGGCCAGGAAGGGGATGGCGAGATCGGAGCCGACCGATCCGGCGGCCACGACCGTGTAGAAGGCGACTCTCTCGTCGGAGGCGTTCTCGGGGCCGGGCAGCAGCTCCAGCACCAGGGGACCGACCCGGCCCAGGGCCTCCGCGGCCGCGATGCCGGTCGGCGGTATGTGCGGGGCGGCAGCGGCCTGCACCCGGGCCCGGAGCTCCGGATCGAGTTCGGCGGCGTACTCCAGGCACGCGAAGGCGAGCAGCGCCGACCGGGCCGACTGCCGCCCGAGCAGATCGCCGATCAGCTCGGCGCGCTCCCGGGGGCGGCCCTGGGCCACTGCCATCCGGATGACGTCCTCCCACTGGTCGTCCTCGGCGTGTGAGGACAGCACCCCGAAGTCACCCGCGTCGAGGGCTGCCCGGGCCCCCAGGAAGTCCTGGAAGGTGCGGTGGACGAACTCCACGGTGTCCACCGACGGGGCCCGCAGCAGCCCGGTGCGCTCCACGAAGTGGCGCAGGACGGCCTTCTCGTCCCCCAGGACCCGCTCCGCCTCCGGTACGGCGGGCAGGGCCTCCCGGACCACCCGCTCGGCCCGCTCCCGGTCCAGCTCGGTCCGCCCGTTGCGGATCAGCCAGTAGGCCAGCCGCTGAAGCAGTTGCAGCTGCGGCTCCTCGGACAGTTCGGGAAGGCGCAGGCGCCGCTCGAGGTCGCGGCGGCGCAGCAGCATGGACAGGGCCGCGTTGTAGAGCTCCCTGCGTCCGGAGGGCAGGAAACCGCGGCGCTCCCGGTGCAGGGCGCACAGCAGCCCGCACAGCAGGGGGTTCGTGGCGAGCCGGGCCAGGTCGGACTTGGTGCGCACGGCCTGCTTGAGCTGCTCGCGGAGCTCGTCGTCGGCGCCGGTCGCGGCGTGCCAGCGGTCGATGAACCCGGCGACCTCCGGGCGGTTCATGGGGGAGAGGGTGAGTTCGGTGAACGCCTCGTCGATGAGCCAGTCCTGGCGTACGGCGGAGGGCCGGGTGGTGACCAGCCAGCGGTTGTCCGGGTAGGTGGCGATCAGGTCGGCCAGCCATTCCCGGGCGACGGGCCGCTCGGACTCCGGTATCTCGTCCAGTCCGTCGACCAGCACCAGGGCCCGCCGGCCGCGTAACACCCGGACCGCCCAGCCATCCGGCTGCTCGGAGGCGATCGAGGCGCCCACGGCGGCCAGGAAGTCCTTGGGCTGCGGCAGCCGCGCCCCGTGCCGGGTGAGGGTCCGCAGCGGCAGGACGAACGGAACGGGGTCCGCGGTGCCCCGTTCCCGGCGTGCGGCGGAGACGGCAAGCCACTGGATCAGGGTGGTCTTGCCGGAGCCCGCCTCGCCGCGCAGCAGGGCCCGGGTGTGGCGGGTGAGCACCTGGTCGGCCAGGGCGGGAGCCGCGGAGGGGGCCGGGGCCCCGACGGGGGGCGTGTCCGTCGCCTCGAACGGCGCCGGCGAGGTGACCCCCAGGTCGAGGTACGCCACGTCCATCGGCCATGTCGTGGAACTCGGCGGCAGGTCCAGGCCGAAGATCGTGAGGGTGCTGTACCGCCTGGCGACGGAGGCCAGGTAGTCGCGTTCGAAGGCGGTGTCCCGGCCGTCGGGCCGGTGCGCCCGGTCCAGCAGCACGTCCATCTTGTCGATGAGTTCCTGCAGGTCCCGGCTCTGCTGGAGCAGGGTGGCCGGTCCGAAGGTGGAGCGGGTGGTGAAGAAGTGCAGGATGTGCAGGCAGGTCGCCTCCAGCAGCTGCTCGTAGAAGTACTGGGCGTCCCGGGACAGCACCGGGCGCGGGGCGGCCGCGCGGAGCTCCCGGGCGAAGGCCCGGTGCCCCAGCCGCACCGCCTGGACGTCGTGCATCTCGATGGCGCCCAGCGCGCCCAGGGTGACCGCGAGCGCCGCCGCGACGCCGTCCTCCTCGCCCTCCGGCAGGGGGCGCTCCCCGGGAGCGGCCAGGGCCTCGGTGACCAGCCGGTCGGCGAGCTTGCGCAGCTCCTTGTCGGTCAGGCGGCGTTTCTCCCGGAAGGAGACGAGCGCGGCGATCCGCACCTGCCGTGGGACCAGTCCGGCGCCCGGGGTCTCGGGCCAGAACAGTCTCCTGATGAGCGGCGCCACCACGCTCGACGCCAGTTTCACCCCCGCCACCGATGCGTCCACGATGCGTGAGCGTAGCCCGGGGTTGCAGGTCTTTGGTCCCGAAACGGACATCCGAAGGTCCTGGATCGGTGACAAGCCGCACAGGGCAAATCGGACCTACGAGGGCATCTCGTAGATCCAAAAGACCCCTAATTCGGGCACTTCCCCCAGGAAGGGGCCGGTCAACAGGGCCGAAAGACCTCACCCCATCTACGAGGTCTGCTCGTAGATGAGGCTTTTGGGGGATTGGCGGGGCTCGGGTTACCAAAGATGAGCCGATTTCCCCGGCATCCCTTTTACCCCGTCCTCGGAGGACTCACACATGTCTGCGAAGCCCTTCCGTACCACCCGCATCCGCGCCACCGTCGTCGCCACCGGTATCGGTGCCGCCCTGGCCCTCGGAGCGGCCGGTACCGCCTTCGCCGACGAGACCCCGCAGACCCCGCTGACCGCCGAGCTCGTCTCCGCCCAGGCCTCGGCCCAGGCCCGCATCGCCGCCGAGCCGGCCGCGAAGAAGTCGGCCTGGAAGAAGCCGGTGAACGCCTACACCCTCTCCGCGACCTTCGGCAAGGGCGGCAGCATGTGGGCCCGCAAGCACTCCGGCCAGGACTTCGCCGTCCCCGTCGGCACCCCGGTCAAGGCCGTGTCCGCCGGCACCGTCGTCAAGGCCGGCCCGAACGGCGGCGGCGACGGCCCCGCCTACGGCAACGCCGTCGTGATCAAGCACGACAACAACACGTACTCGCAGTACGCGCACCTGTCGAAGATCCAGGTCCGGATCGGCCAGAAGGTCGCCGCCGACAAGCAGATCGCCCTGTCCGGCAACACCGGAAACTCCAGCGGCCCGCACCTGCACTTCGAGATCCGCACCACCCCGAACTACGGCACCGCCGTCAACCCGGTCGCCTTCCTGCGCGCCGAGGGCGTCACCATCTGACCTCCGCCGCGGATCAGCCGATCAGCCACGAGTGCGACGGCTTGACCTTCTTGTTCAGCTTGTTGTTCTTCAGATCGGCGACCTGCTCCGGGGTCAGCACCTTGTCCCAGACCCGTACGTGGTCCAGGGAGCCGGCCCAGGAGCCGGTCCAGATGCCGTGGTGGCGGGACCGGCCCAGTTGCACCGGACCCGGACCGGACCAGATGGGGGCGGCGACGGCCGCGGTCCCGGCCGGCTTGTCGTCCACGTAGAGCGCCATCGTCTTCTTCTCGGCGTCGTACGTGCCGGTCAGCATCGCCCAGTTCTTCACGGCGGTGGGCGCATCGGCCTGCACCTGCTGGGCGGTGGAGGCCGCACCCTTGTCGCCGGTCTGGACGCGGAACACCCACACCTTCTTGCCGTTCGACTCCTCGAAGCCCAGCTCGAAGGAGTACGAGACGCCGTCGCCCTGGCTGACCGCCATCCGCGAGCCGCCCTCGGTCACGTTGTAGACGCGCGCCGAGACGGTGAAGCTCTTCGCCGTGTTGACGGCCTGGCCGGCCCCCTGGGCGTACGAGTTCGGATTGCCCTTGAGCCGGATCTCGTTCCGGTTCTCCAGCTTGGCCAGCTCGGTGTCCGGGCCGAGCGCGATGTGCACCTTGCCCGACCGGTCGCGCAGCAGGTTCGGCTCGCCCTCCACCGTGGGGGAGTCGCTGCTGCCCGAGGCGGAAGCCGAAGGGTTCGGCGAGCCGGAGACCGCCGTCGTCGGCGTATCGCCCCCCTCGTCGTCCCCCATCGCCTGCCACGCGAACCAGCCGCCGCCCGCCGCGAGCGCGACCACCAGCACCGAGGCGCTGATGACCAGCGCCTTCTTCCGGCCGCGCCGCGACTCGTTCTGGTCCGCCAGCGCCTGCCAGTCCGGCTGGTCGCCGACCGGGTGCGCGAACGGCGCCGGCTGCTGCTGCCAGTCCGGCTGCGGCGCGGCCTGCTGCGGGAAGCCCGAGGGCTCCGTCGGCAGCCCGGCCGCCCACGCCTGCGGTTCGGGCGCCGGCTGCTGGTACGGGTTGGGCTGCCCCGCCTGCGGGTACCCGTAACCACCGGGCGTCTGCCCCGCCGGGTATCCGTAGCCGCCGTTCCCCGTCGCCGGGTCGGGCTGCTGGCTGCTCGTGCGATCCGTACCGTCAGTCATGGCAGGGATGCTAGAACATCAGTCTTTTCCGATGAACGCCCACCGGTACCGATACGGACTCGACTGCCCCGCCCGGACCCCTCCGCCGCGGGGTCACTGCGGCAGCTGGATGATCGGGAAGCTGCCCGTCGCCGTCGGTGCGTGCTCCGGCAGCCACAGCACCGCCACCGCCCCCGCCGCCGCACCCTCCCGGTCGACCCCGCCCGGCGCCGCCACGTTACGGAACGTCAGGCGGGCCCCCAGGACCCGCGCTTGACCGGCCGCGATGGTCAGGCCCAGGCCGTGGCCCACGCCCGCCCGGTCCGTGGAGCCGGTACGGAACCGGCTCGGGCCCTCGCGCAGCAACGCCTCCGGGAAGCCGGGCCCGTGGTCCCGTACGCGCACCACCCGGCCCTCGACGTCGACCTCGATCGGCGGCCGCCCGTACCGGGCGGCGTTCGCGAGGAGGTTGCCGAGGATCCGCTCCAGCCGCCGCGGGTCCGTGCTGACGATCTCGTCGGCGACGATCCGGACGGAAGCCTCCGGCATCAGCGAGCCGACCCGCCGGCTGACGAACTCGCCCAGCGCCACGTCCTGTAGCTCGGCCCGCTCGGACGCGCTGTCCAGCCGGGCCACCTCCAGTACGTCCTCGACCAGCACCCGCATGGCCTGCGCCCGGTCCCGCACCAGCTCGGTGGGACGGCCCGGCGGCAGCAGCTCCGCCGCCGTCAGCAGGCCCGTCACCGGGGTGCGCAGCTCGTGCGCGATGTCCGCGGTGACCCGCCGCTCGGCCTCCAGCCGTTCCTGGAGGGCGTCCGCCATCGCGTCCACCGCCCGTGCCAGGTCGTCGGTTTCGTCCCGTACGACCCCGCCGACCTCGTCCCGCACCCGGACGTCGGGGTCGCCGTGCGCCACCCGGGTCGCCGCGGCAGCCGCCTTGCGCAGCCGGCGGGAGATCTGCCCGCCGATGAGCACGCCGAGCGCAGAACCGCCGACGACCACCGCGAGCGAGCCGATGACCAGGGCCTGGTCCAGGTCGCGCATCATCTTCGCGCTCTCCCGGAACTGGTTGTGGATCGACAGCACCTGCCCGTTCCCCAGCGGCACCGCCGCCCACACCTCGGGCAGCCCGTGCGGGTTCTCCTGCACATAGGTGCCCCGCCGCCCGCCGCGCGCCTTGTCCCGCAAGGGGCCCGGCAGATCGGGGTCGTTGAGCTTGGCGCCCATCAGCGGTTTGCGGCCGGCCTCGGCGTTGCGCGAGATGAACTGCACGCGGTCCAGCTGTACTTCACGCTGGTTGTCGAGCATCGACACCCGGGCGGCGCTGTGCACCACCAGGCTGAGCGCGAGCGCGATGAGGGCGCCCACGGCGGCGATGGCGAGCGTGATCTTCCAGCGGATTCCGGTGCGCAGGGTGAACCGCTTCATCCCTTTAGCTTGTATCCGAAGCCGCGGACCGTTTCGATGCGGTCCTGTCCGATCTTGGTGCGGAGGCGCTGGACGTGGACGTCCACGACGCGGGTGTCGCCGCCCCAGTCGTAGTCCCAGACGCGTTCGAGCAGCCGGTCGCGGGAGAGTACGGTGCCGGGCGCGGAGGAGAACTCCAGCAGGAGCCGCATCTCCGTCGGCGTCAGGGCCACCGGGGCACCGGACTTGCGGACCTCCATGCCCTCGGTGTCGACCTCCAGGTCGCCGAAGGACAGCACCCCGCGCTCCCCGGCCGGGGACCCGTCCACGGTGGCGCCGGGGCCGCCCGCGTGGCCGAAGCGGCGGAGTACGGCGCGGATGCGGGCCACCAGGACCGAGCCGTCGAAGGGCTTGGTGACGTAGTCGTCGGCGCCGGCCTCCAGGCCGAGCACCACGTCGATGGAGTCCGCGCGGGCCGACAGCATGATGACGGGGACGGTGGACTCGTCGCGGATGCGGCGGCAGAGGCTGACCCCGTCCATGCCGGGGACCATCACGTCGAGGAGGGCGATGTCGGGGCGGTTCGCCCGGAACGACTCGAGGCCCGACAGGCCGTCGGGCATGGCGGTGACCGCGAACCCGTCGCGTTCCAGCGCCAGGGTCGTGGCCTCGCGGATGACGTCGTCGTCCTCGACGAACAGGACATGGGTCTCGGCCATGCGGAAGCCTCGCCTCAGTTCTTCTCTGTCACGGCCGGGGCGGGCTGGCCCCCGCCGTCGACCACGTTGCTGTAATCCGTGTGCACCCGGTCGTGCTGGGTGAACTTCTCGCCCGACCAGCGGTAGGTGATCACGTCCTCGCCCGAGGGGTACGAGAGCGCGTCGCTCTTGGCGTACACGGGCTTGGTGATCACGAGATCGCCCCGGTCGATCTCCGCGTAGACGGGCGGCTGTTCGTCCGAGAAGACATTCTCGTACCTGCCGGCGGACTGCCGGTACACGTACGAGCCCAGCCCCATGGCATCGGCGCAGGACAGGACGTTGACCACCACGTCCTCGACGTCGTTGCCGGTGACCTTCCCGTAGCTGACGTCGATCGGATACTCCTTGCCCACACAGGGCTTGAGGTCCCGTTTGATCTCGTCGCTGACCTTCGGGTCCGCCTTGAGCAGCGCCACCGGGTCGATCTTGGCCATGCGCGGGGACTCCGCGCTGCTCCCGGGGGACGGCGGGGGGGCGGTCTTGGCCACGGTTTCGGTGCGGGCCGGGCCGCCGTCCTTCAGCCCGGTGCCCCCCGAGCTGCAGCCGACCACGAACAGCACGGTGCCGACGAGGACCACCGTCCCCGTCGACACCAGTACCAGCGAACCTCTGCCGCTCAGGCCGCGCACCGCTCCCGCCCCTCGTCACGCACGTGGTCACCGCGCTCCAGCGCCCGCATGTCCAGGTCGCGGCTCTCCAGCTCCTGCCGGAGGCGGGCCAGCGCCCGGTGCAGAGTGCTCTTCACGGTTCCCGCCGACATCCCGAGCGCCGCGGCCGTCTCCTCGGTGCTCATCTGCTCCCAGTGTCGCAGCACCACCACGCTGCGCTGCTTGGGCGCGAGCACCTTGAGGATGTCCATCAGCAGGGCGCGGTCGGCGCGCTGGTCGGAGCCGTCCTCGACGCTGGCGTCCGGGAGCTGCTCGGTGGGGACCTCTTCGAGTTTGCGGGCGCGCCACCACTCCGTACGGGTGTTGATCATCACCCGGCGGAGGTAGGCGTCGGCGAGGGACTTGTCGGCGATGCCGTCCCAGCGGCCGTAGGTCCGGACGAGAGCGGTCTGGAGGAGGTCCTGCGCGTCGGTGGGGTCCGGGACCAGGCGCCGGGCACTGCGCAGCAGCGCGTCCTGCCGAGTGCGTACGTACTCTTCGAATTCGAGTACCTCGCCGTGCGCCATCTCAGACCGCCTCCGTTCCGTAACCGTTCTTCGCCCCTGCTTGTGGAATCGAAGGTACGGAGGCGTTGTCACGAGGCTGTGCGGGCCAGCCTGCGGTGGGCGCACGGCTACCCGTAGGTTGTGTAACAGCGCCTGTGAGCTGCGGTTTCCCGACGGGGAAGCGGAATCTGGGAGTCAGGTCCGGGGGAGGCGGTAGCTGCCGCCCGCCAGGGGCTCCACCAGGCCGTCGGAGACCAGTCCGTCCAGTGCCCGGGCGCGCTGCACCGGCTCGTCCCAGACCGTGTCCAAGACCGACTGCGGAACGGGTCCCACCGCCTCCCGCAGTACGGCGAGCAGCTTGCCCCGGACCTGCCGGTCGGTACCGGCGTACGTCTGGCCGCGCCGCGGCGGCCCCTCGTGCGGCGGCTTCCCGGCCAGCCGCCAGGCGCAGAGCCCGGCGACCGGGCAGCGGGCGCAGTCCGGGTTCTTCGCGGTGCACACCAGGGCGCCGAGTTCCATCGAGGCGGCGGCCCAGCGGGCGGCGGTCTCCTCCTCCTCGGGCAGCAGGGCCCGGGCGAGCCGCCGCTCGGCGGCGGTGGTGGCGTTGGGCGGGTATTCGACGCCGGTCGCGGTACGGGCGAAGACCCGGCGGACGTTGGTGTCCAGCACGGCGTGCCGCTGTCCGTACGCGAAGGAGGCCACCGCGGCGGCCGTGTACTCGCCGATCCCCGGCAGCGCGAGCAGCTGCGCGTGCTCCTTCGGTACGTCGCCCCCGTGCCGCTCCGTTATGGCGACGGCCGCGCCGTGCAGCCGCAGGGCGCGGCGCGGGTAGCCGAGCCGGCCCCAGGCGCGGACGGCCTCGCCGGGCGGTTCGGCGGCCAGGTCGGCCGGGCGGGGCCAGCGGGCCAGCCACTGCTCGTACACGGGCAGCACCCGCTTGACCGGGGTCTGCTGCAGCATGAACTCGCTGACCATGACCCCCCAGGGGCCGGCCTCGGGGCGGCGCCAGGGCAGGTCGCGGGCGTGCTGGTCGAACCAGGCGATGACGGGGGAGTGGAGCGCGTGCGCGCTGTCGGCGTCGAGGGCAGGAATCGCAGTCATGGCAACCGCATCCTGGCACGAATCGGGTCTACCGTGCCGGGCCCCGACCGGTGAACCAGACGGCCGGACCGATACCACTGTGACGCATGGTGATGATCAGCCGACTGGTCGGACCGGCCAGGACGAACGTCAGCAGGGCGGCCAGCGAACCGCCCAGCAGCAGGCCCATCGCGACGTCGTGCGGGTAGTGCACCCCGACGAACACCCGGGAGAAGGCCATCAGCAGGGCCATCGGCACGGTCAGCAGCGCCAGCCGGCGGACGGCCAGCGCGAGGGCGACGGCGGCGGCCCCGGCGATGGCCGAGTGGTTGCTGGGGAAGGACCAGTCTCCGTGGGCGGGGCAGGTGATCAGGGAGGAGGCGGCGCCGGCCACCGCCCGGCAGGGGCGTTCCTCGCGCACCGTTGACTTGACCAGCTCCGAGCCGACGTACGCGAGGGCGGTGACGAGCGGTGCCAGGACGGCCGGGGCGGCCGTGCGCGGGTCGTGCGTGCGGGAGCGCCACCACACGGCGAGGAACAGGGCACCGAAGAGGAGCAGTCCCAGCTCGGTCCAGGCCTCGGCGGCCGATCGGACCCAACCGGGGGTCGTCTGCGCGAAATCGGTGATGTCCCGGTAGAGGGCGGAGCTGTTCATGGTCACCGACCGTATGCAAAGCGGACCAACGCCCGCGTCAGACCGACGGCTGGTTCCGACCGGTTCCGGATCCGCCTCCAGGATGATCATCGGCAAAACTCGGCGCCCGCCCGGCATGGGGGCACTGATCGGCTCCCGGACTCTCGTAAAGTTCCGTCCGTGGGATCTCTGCGCAATCCGGTCGGGCCGCTTCCCTCCTCCATCTACTGGCGACGGAGGGCGGTGCTGGCGTCCGTCGCGGCACTCCTCGCCCTCCTCGCCGTATGGACCGTCAGTTCCGGCGGCGGGAAGGTGAATGACAACGGCAAGGGGTCCGGCGGGCCCGATCCGGTCGCCTCGATCACGCCCGGCGCGCCCGGCAAGGGGCCGGCGATCAGTCAGGCCCCGGGCGGGCGTGACGAGTCGGGCGGCAGCGCCGGCTCGGGCTCCGGCGGCTCCGGTTCCGGTTCCGGTGGCGGAGCGGGCACCGGGAAGAACGGCGAACCGGGCAGCGGTACGGGTGACGCCGGCTCGGGCGGCGGTGCGGGCGGCAGTTCGGGCACGGCGGCCGGCACCGGCGGCGGCCCGGACCGGGTCCCGGCCGACTCCCCGCTGCCCACCTGCGCGCCCAACGCCGTCCAGTGGGAGGTCAAGAGCGCGAAGAACGAGTACGAGGCGAACGAACGGCCGCGGCTGGACCTGATCGCGCGCAACGTCTCCGGCACCAGCTGCAAGGTCGATCTCGGCCCGAAGCAGGCCGTGCTGACCATCCTTCAGGCCAGCAGCACCAAGGCGGTCTGGTCCTCCGACCACTGCCCGGCCGGCCCCGGCAACGTCTTCTACCGGCTGCCCGCGCAGGGCGAGACCACCCAGTCGCTGGAATGGGACCGCCGGTTCAGCGCGGCCGACCAGTGCGCCTCGCCGCCGGCGGGCAGCGCCGTGGCGGACACGTACGTGGTCGAGGTGAAGTCCCCGGGCATGCCGGTGGCGCGGACCTCCTTCGTCCTGAAGCAGGACTGAGCCGGGCTCGCGGAGCGGTCCGGGTCCGCCCGGGCCGCCGAGCGGTCAGACGTACCGTTCCAGGATGGAGGACTCGGCGAGCCGGGACAGGCCCTCGCGCACGCTCCGGGCGCGGGCCTCGCCGACCCCGTCGACCGTCTGGAGGTCGTCCACGCTCGCGGCGAGCAGCTTCTGCAGCCCGCCGAAGTGCTCCACCAGCCGTTCGATGATCGCGCCGGGCAGCCGCGGCACCTTCGCCAGCAGCCGGTAGCCGCGGGGCGAGACCGCCGAGTCCAGGGTCTCCGGGGAGCCGGTGTAGCCGAGCGCGCGGGCCACGATGGGCAGCTCCAGCAGTTCCGCGTGGGTCAGCGAGTCCAGCTCGGCGAGGGCCTCGTCCACGGTGCGGGAACGCTTCGCCGTGGGTTCCGGGACGTAGTCGCGGATGACGAGTTCCCGCTCCTGCTCGATGCCGACCGTCAGCTCGTCGAGCTGAAGGGACAGCAGCCGGCCGTCGGTGCCCAGCTCCACCACGTACTCGGCGATCTCGGTGGCGATCCGGCGGACCATTTCCAGCCGCTGCGCGACCGCGGTCACGTCGCGGACGGTGACCAGGTCCTCGATCTCCAGCGCGGACAGGGTGCCCGCGACCTCGTCGAGCCGCAGCTTGTACCGCTCCAGCGTGGCCAGGGCCTGGTTCGCGCGGGACAGGATGGCCCCGGACTCCTCCAGGACCCGGCGCTCCCCGTCCACGTACAGGGCGATCAGCCGCATGGACTGGGACACCGAGACGACCGGGAATCCGCACTGCTTGGAGACGCGGTCGGCGGTCCGGTGGCGGGTGCCGGTCTCTTCGGTCGGGATGGACGCGTCCGGAACCAGCTGCACGCCGGCCCGGAGGATCTTGGTGATGTCCTTGTCGAGGATGAGCGCGCCGTCGAGCTTGCAGAGTTCCCGCAGCCGGGTCGCGGTGAACTCCACGTCGAGGACGAAGCCGCCGGTGCACATGGATTCCACGGCCTTGTCCATGCCGAGGACGATCAGCCCGCCGGTGTTGCCGCGGACGATCCGCTCCAGGCCGTCCCGCAGTGCCTGACCAGGGGCGACGGCGGTCAGCGAGGCGCGCATCAGCGCGTCGTGTTTGGAGCTCGCGCCGGACTTCCCGGGTGCTGCTGCCCCGTCCTTGGCTGCCACTGCACTCCTCCGGTCGCGGGTTGCGCCGCCGCGTCCCGCGTGCGCGGGGAGTGGGCGGACCAGCACAAAGTCTACCGGCGCGTGCTGCGGCCCCGCCGGAGCTTGCCTCGTCCCACCCCCACACCCCCGGTCCGGCGTCTGCCGCACCGGCCCGCGGGACGGCCGTCACCGCGGCGTTCCGGCCGGTCCCGACCGCCGGCCGGCCCGCTGTTCCGACCGGTCCGACCGGTCTGTCCGGTCGGCCTGCCCGGTCAGGCCGGCCTGCCCGGTCACCCGGTCCGCCTAATCCGCTTCGCGGTCCGGCTTCGGGGCCCGGCGGGTGCGGGGGAGGACCCGGAGGGCGTCGCCCATGTCCGCGACCTCGATCACCTTCATGCCGGCCGGGACCTTGCCCGGGTCCGAGGGGACCAGCGCGTGCGTGAAGCCCAGCCGGTGGGCCTCGGCCAGGCGGCGCTGTACGCCCGTCACCCGCCGGACCTCGCCCGCCAGGCCGACCTCGCCGATGGCGACCAGGTTCTTCGGCAGCGGGGTGTCGCTCGCCGCCGAGGCCAGGGCCAGCGCGATCGCCAGGTCCGCGGCCGGCTCCGACAGCTTCACGCCGCCCACCGTCGCGCTGTAGATGTCCCGCTTGCCCAGCGCGCTGATCCGGCCGCGCTGCTCCAGCACCGCCAGCATCATCGACACCCGGGAGGTCTCCAGCCCGGAGGTGGTCCGCCGGGGCGACGGGATCTGGGAGTCCACCGTCAGCGCCTGCACCTCGGCGACCAGCGGCCGACGGCCTTCCAGGGTCACGGTCAGGCAGGTGCCGGGCACCGCCTCGGCCCGGCGGGTCAGGAACAGCCCGCTCGGGTCGGCGAGCCCGGTGATGCCCTCGTCGTGCAGCTCGAAGCAGCCGACCTCGTCCGTCGCCCCGTACCGGTTCTTCACACCGCGCACCAGGCGCAGCCGCGCATGCCGGTCACCCTCGAAGCTCAGCACCACATCGACCAGGTGCTCCAGCAGGCGCGGGCCGGCGATCGCGCCGTCCTTCGTCACATGGCCGACCAGCAGCGTGGACATCCCGCGCTCCTTGGACGCGCGGATCAGCGCCCCCGCCACCTCCCGCACCTGGGCCATGCCGCCGGGCGCCCCGTCGATCTCGGGCGAGGCGATGGTCTGTACGGAGTCCAGGATCAGCAGGGACGGCTTCACCGCGTCCAGATGCCCCAGCACCGCCGACAGGTCCGTCTCCGCCGCCAGGTAAAGGTGGTCGCTGAGCGCGTTGATCCGGTCGGCGCGCAGCCTGACCTGGCTGGCCGACTCCTCGCCCGTCACGTAGAGGGTGCGGTGCGCGTCGCTCGACGCCTTCGCCGCCACGTCCAGCAGCAGGGTCGACTTGCCCACGCCCGGCTCGCCGGCCAGCAGCACCACGGCTCCGGGCACCAGCCCGCCGCCGAGGACCCGGTCCAGCTCGTCGACCCCGGTCGTCCGGGCCGTCGCCTGCCGCCCGTCCACCTGCCCGATCGGCACCGCGGCGGTCGAGACCCGCCCGGCCGCGGTGGTCCGCACGGCGGGCGCGCCCTGCTCCTCGACGGTGCCCCACGCCTGGCATTCGGGACACCGCCCGAGCCACTTCGCGGTGGTCCAGCCGCACTCGGTGCAGCGGTAGGACGGCCGGTCCTTGGCGGATGAGCGGGATGTACGGGCAGCCATGCGCCCCACCGTAACGGCCGCCACCGACAGTGCCGCCGGGCCGGGGGCCGTGGCCGCCGCCGGCGGGCCCGCAGAGTGGGCCGCCGAGAGGCCGACAGGGGACCGCCGCGTGACGACCGAGGGACCACCGAGCGGCCACCGCGTGACGACCAAGGGACGACCAAGGGACGACCAAGGGACGGCCGAGTGACCACCGAGGGGCCGCCGAGTGACCGCCGAGGGGTGCCGGGGGCGCCGGACGTCAGGGCGCGTGTCCTGTTTTGTGTGATCTGTTCACCCGTAAGGATTAAAACTGCTGAAGGCTTCCGGGCCGTTACCCGCGCGCCGCCTACGGTCACCGGGTGAGCAGCAGCCAGGCACAACCCGCCCCGCGCACCGGCGCACACCGGGCGCACGGGCGCACGCTCCCCGACGGGGAGCATCCGCCCGCCTCCCCTCACGAGCCGTATCTGGACGGCCTGTTCACGTACTGCCTTTCGGTGCTGTGCGATCACGACGCAGCCGTCGCGGTGCTCGCCGAGGTGCTGGCCGTGGCCGAGCGGCATCCGGGGCGCTGTCCCGGTGAGGGCGACCGCCGGGCCTGGCTGTACGCGCTGGCCCGCTGGGCCTGCCTGCGCCGGCTGTCCGAGCAGCGGCGGGTGCGGCACAGCCGCCAGGGACGCCGGGGGCGTCGGGGCCGGCCCGCTTCCCTCGGCGGCGCACATACCGGAGGGCGTGCGCCGGAGCGCAGGGGGCGCACACCGGCGTACGGTCCGCCGGCCGCGGCGGAAAGCGCCCTCCCCCCTCAAGCCGCAGCCGGGGCCGAGCCCCGGCCCGACCCGGCCGAGGCCGCCCGGCAGCGCGCCGAACTCGCCCGGCTCGCCTGGCCCGAGGCCGCCGGTACCACCCCCGAACAGCGCGAGGCACTGGAACTGGCCGTCCGCCACCGCCTCGCCGTGCCCGAACTCGCCGCCGTGCTCGGCACCGCCCCGGCAGCCGCCCGCGAGCTCCTCTCCGGCGCGGCCTGCGAGGTCGAGCGGACCCGCGCCGCCCTCGCCGTGGTCGACACCGGCTGCTGTCCGTCCGTCGCCCGGCTCACCGGCGACAGTCAGGTCCTGCTGTCGACCACGCTTCGCGCGGAGCTGGTCCGGCACGTGGACGACTGCCCGCGCTGCCGCCGGGTCGCCGAGCGGGTCGGCGCCGGCGCGCCCTGGCCCGGCTCCGGCAGCACCAACACCGCCGCCCTGCCGCTGGTCCCCGCACCCCGCGGCGCCGTCCACGCGGCCGTGCTCGGTGCCGCCCGCTCCGGCCGGGCCGCCGGGCCCCGCTTCACCCGCACCGGGTTCCCCATGGACCCCAAGGACCGGGCGGCCCGCCGGGACCGGATCAGGG
Organism: Streptomyces sp. NPDC051211; assembly: GCF_040689505.1. Taxonomy (NCBI): domain Bacteria; kingdom Bacillati; phylum Actinomycetota; class Actinomycetes; order Kitasatosporales; family Streptomycetaceae; genus Streptomyces; species Streptomyces sp. NPDC051211. The sequence goes on along the minus strand of NZ_JBFBAV010000055.1, from coordinate 13,870 downwards.
CCAGGGCCGTCACCACCACCGTGGTCGCCACCGTCGTCGCCGCGCCCGTACTGGCCCTCTGGGCGGCCTACCGGGGCGCCCCGCACACCGGGGAGCCGACCGCCGGCGGGGGCGCCACCCGGATCTCGGCGAGCGAGGCGGAGATCCCGCTGCGGTCGGACGGCCGCCCGCACACCGGCTACGAGAACGCCGGAAACGTCGGGAACGCCGCCCGAGCCGGCGCCGCCCCCGGCTTCCCCGCGGGCAGCCGGACCCCCGACGTATCGGTCGAGGTGATCAGTACCGGCGCCCCGTCCACCCCGACCCCGGCCGGTCCCGACAGCCCCGGCCGGATCGTGGTCGACGCGGTCTCCCGGGGCGCTACGACCTACCTCCGGCTCAGCGCCTCCGGCGGCGCCCCGGTGGACTGGCGGCTCTGGTCGGACGCGCCGTGGCTGCGGGTCAGCCAGGCCTCGGGCACCCTCTCCCCCGGAGAATCGGTCACCCTGGTGATCACCGTGGACCGGGACGCGCAGCCGGCCGGAGCCTGGCGGGCCCGGGTCGGGGTGGACCCGGGCGACGCCGTCATCGCCATCCAGGGGCGCGGCCGCCCGGCCACCACGCCGGGGCAGCCCACCCCGGCACCGGAGCCGACGCCCACACCCACGCAGACACCGGAACCGACCCCCACGCCCACGCCGACCCCCACGACACCGGAGCCCACGACGACCCCGCCGCCGACGTCGACGCCGGAGCCCAGCCCGCAGCCGCCCGAAGGAACGGTTTCCCCGTCCCCGGAGCCCTCGCCCTCGCCCGGCTGACTCAGGAAGCGGACCCGGACACCGGACCCGGACCCGAACCCGGTCCTGCAACGGCACCCGGAACCGGGTCGGCCGGGTGCGGAGCCATCGGCAGCAGCGAAGCCAGCCGCGCCTCGCACAGCTCGACCAGCGCGTCGTACCCCGCCTTGCCCATCAGCTCGGTCAGCTCGGCCCGGTACGACACGTAGACCGGCTGCCCCGCGCCGTGCGCAGAAGTGGCCGACGTGCACCACCAGTGCAGGTCGTGGCCGCCCGGACCCCAGCCGCGCCGGTCGTACTCGCCGATCGAGACCTGCAGCACCCGGGTGTCGTCGGGCCGGTCGATCCAGTCGTACGTACGCCGGATCGGAAGCTGCCAGCACACGTCCGGCTTGGTCTCCAGCGGCTCCTTGCCCTCCCGCACCGCCAGGATGTGCAGCGAGCAGCCGGCCCCGGCCGGGAACCCGGGCCGGTTCAGGAAGATGCAGGCACCCTTCCAGCGGCGCGTCTGCTTCTCCCCGTCCTCGTCGTGCTGCGTCCACCCCGTCTCGCTGCCCACGTCGTGGAACTCCCACAGTTCCGGGGTGAGCCGTGCCACGTGCTGCGCGACGCGCTTCTCGTCGTCCTCGTCGGAGAAGTGCGCGCCGAGCGTGCAGCAGCCGTCGTCCGCCCGCCCCGCCTTGATCCCCTGGCAGCCACTCCCGAAGATGCAGGTCCAGCGGGAGGTCAGCCAGGTCAGATCGCAGCGGAAGACCTGTTCGGCATCGGCGGGATCGGGGAACTCCACCCAGGCGCGGGGGAAGTCCAGGCCCTTCTCGTCGGCCGAGGCCGGCACGGCCGCCGCAGCGGCCCCGCCGGGCTTGCCGGGCTTCTTCTTCGTCTTGGCCTTCTTCGTATTTGGCACAAACCCAAGCCTAAGCGCCCCTTCCGTCACCCATACGCGTTCATGCCAGTAGCGTTTCGCGTATGAGACTCGGTGTCCTTGATGTGGGTTCGAACACGATCCATCTGCTGGTGGTGGACGCGCACCCCGGCGCACGCCCGCTGCCTGCGCACTCGCACAAGGTGGAGCTGCGCCTGGCGCAGCTCCTCGACGAGCGCGGTGCCGTCGGCCCGGCGGGCGTCGAGCGACTGGTATCGGTCATCGGGGGCGCGGTGCAGGCGGCCGAGGACAAGGGCTGCGAGGAGGTCCTGCCGTTCGCGACCTCCGCGGTCCGCGAGGCCACCAACGCGGACGAGGTGCTGGCCCGGGTGAAGGCCGAGACCGGCGTCGACCTCCAGGTGCTCAGCGGGGAGGACGAGGCCCGGCTGACCTTCCTCGCCGCCCGCCGCTGGTTCGGCTGGTCGGCCGGGAAGCTGCTGGTCCTCGACATCGGCGGCGGCTCGCTGGAGATCGCGTACGGCATCGACGAGGACCCGGACGCGGCCGTCTCCCTTCCGCTGGGCGCCGGCCGGCTCACCGCGGGCTGGCTGTCGGCCGACCCGGCGGACCCGTCGGACGTCAAGGCGCTGCGCCGCCACGTGCGGGCGCAGATCGCCCGCACGGTCCACGAGTTCAGCCGCTTCGGGGCGCCCGACCACGTGGTGGCGACGTCGAAGACCTTCAAGCAGCTGGCCCGGATCGCCGGCGCCGCCCGCTCGGCCGACGGCCTGTACGTACAGCGGGACCTCAGCCGCAAGTCCCTGGAGGAGTGGGTACCGCGGCTGGCGGCGATGACGGTCGGCCAGCGGGCGGCCCTGCCCGGGGTGTCGGAGGGGCGGGCCGGACAGCTGCTGGCGGGGGCGCTCGTCGCGGAGGGGGCGATGGACCTGTTCGGCGTGGACGACCTGGAGATCTGCCCCTGGGCGCTGCGCGAGGGCGTCATCCTGCGCCGCCTGGACCACCTCCCGACCCCGAGCCCGGCCCCGGTCCTCCCGTAGCCCCGGCCCTCGGCCCCCGTCCGGCAGCCGGTCGCCCCGGCCCCGGTTCTCCCGTAGTCCCGGTGCTCCCCGCCCCCGGCCCGGCAGAAGCCGGGCGGGGGGCGGACCCGTACCCTGTCTCCGTGGCAGAACCAGTCCGGATCCCCAACGCGAAGGTCGCGCTGTCCACCGCCTCGGTCTACCCCGAGTCCACGGCCACCGCCTTCGAGATCGCCGCGCGCCTCGGCTACGACGGCGTCGAGGTCATGGTCTGGACGGACCCGGTCAGCCAGGACGTCGACGCCCTGCGTCGGCTCTCCGAGGTCCACCAGGTGCCGATCCTCGCGGTGCACGCCCCCTGCCTCCTGATCACCCAGCGCGTCTGGTCCACCGACCCGTGGACCAAGTTGCAGCGCGCCCAGGCCGCCGCCGAGCGGCTCGGCGCGTCCACCGTCGTCGTCCACCCGCCGTTCCGGTGGCAGCGCCAGTACGCCCGCGACTTCGTCACCGGCATCTGGCGGATGGCCGACGAGACCGACGTCCGGTTCGCCGTCGAGAACATGTACCCCTGGCGCTACCGCGACCGCGAGATGCTCGCCTACGCCCCCGAGTGGGACGTCACCAAGGACGACTACCGCCACTTCACCGTCGACCTGTCGCACACCGCCACCGCCCGCACCGACGCCACCGCGATGGTCGACCGGATGGGCGCCCGCCTCGCCCACGTCCACCTCGCCGACGGCAACGGCTCCGCCAAGGACGAGCACCTGGTCCCCGGCCGCGGCACCCAGCCCTGCGCCGAGCTGCTGGAACGCCTCGCCCTGAACGGCTTCGACGGCCATGTGGTCATCGAGGTCAACACCCGGCGCGCCATGTCCTCCGCCGAGCGCGAGGCCGACCTCGCCGAGGCCCTGGCCTTCACCCGCCTCCACCTCGCCAGCGCCGGCACCACCGCCCCGCACGGGACCCGGCACCCGTGACGGACGTACCGAAGCGGCCGCGCCGCGGCCCCGGCCGGCCGCCCCGCGACGAGGCGGAGGAGGGCCCGAGCACCCAGGAGCGGATCCGCCTCGCCGCCCGCGAGGTCTTCGCCGAGCGCGGCTACGACAAGACCTCCGTGCGCGGCGTCGCCAAGGCCGCCGGAGTCGACCCGGCCCTGGTCCACCACTACTTCGGCACCAAGGACGATCTCTTCGCGGCCGCCATCGAGGTCAGCATGGAGCCCGCCCTGGTCGTGCCCGCCGTCCTCGGCGAGGGCCCGGAAGGCATCGGCGAGCGGCTCGCCCGCTACTTCCTCGGCGTGTGGGAGAACCCCGTCACCCGGGCGCCGCTGCTCGCCGTCATCCGGTCCGCCCTCACCCACGAGGCCGCGGCGAAGGTGCTCCGCCGGCTGGTGCTGCGCCGCGTGCTGGAACGGGTCGCGGCCGACCTCAACGTCCCGGATCCCACCTTCCGCGCCGAGCTCGCCGCCTCGCACATGGTGGGCATCGCGATCCTGCGGTACGTCCTCCAGGTCGAGCCCCTCGCGTCCGCGGACCCGGAGGCGATCGTCGAGCTGGTCGCCCCCACCCTGCAGCGGTACCTGACAGAAGAGTGACGGCCCCGCACCCCCGGCCGCATCCGCCGGCGCCGCCCGGGGGAGCCCGCCCGGCCCGCCCGACGTGGGACGGGACGGCGGGGCGCCCGTCCGGTGACCGATCCCTGAGCCCGGCGTCCCGACATCCGGACGGACCGTCCGCATCCTGAAGCCAGGGGCGTAATCTCGTAAGCAGCCAATGCAGTCGCATTCTGCTCGTATTCCGCTCTATGGGGAGTGAACCCGATGCCCGAGCTGAGGTCCCGCACCGTCACCCACGGCCGCAACATGGCGGGCGCACGTGCCCTTATGCGCGCCTCGGGCGTAGCGAGCGAGGACATCGGGAAGCCGATCATCGCGGTCGCCAACTCCTTCACCGAGTTCGTCCCCGGCCACACCCACCTGGCCCCGGTCGGCCGGATCGTCTCCGACGCCATCCGCGCGGCGGGCGCGGTCCCCCGCGAGTTCAACACCATCGCGGTCGACGACGGCATCGCCATGGGCCACGCCGGCATGCTGTACTCCCTGCCCTCCCGCGACCTGATCGCGGACAGCGTGGAGTACATGGTCGAGGCCCACTGCGCCGACGCCCTGATCTGCATCTCCAACTGCGACAAGATCACCCCCGGCATGCTGATGGCCGCCATGCGCCTCAACATCCCGGTCGTCTTCGTCTCCGGCGGCCCGATGGAGGCCGGCCAGGCCACCCTCGTCGACGGCACCGTCCGCAAGCTCGACCTGATCGACGCCATGGTCGACGCCTCCAACGAGAACGTCTCCGACGAGGACGTCCTCCGCATCGAGGAGAACGCCTGTCCGACCTGCGGGTCGTGTTCCGGCATGTTCACCGCCAACTCGATGAACTGCCTCGCCGAGGCCATCGGCCTGGCCCTGCCCGGCAACGGCTCGGTCCTCGCCACCCACACCGCCCGCCGCGCCCTCTACGAGGACGCCGGCCGCACGGTCGTCGAGATCACCAAGCGGTACTACGAGCAGGACGACGAGTCCGTCCTGCCCCGCAACATCGCCAGCCGCCAGGCCTTCGAGAACGCCATGGCCCTGGACATCGCGATGGGCGGTTCGACGAACACGATCCTGCACCTGCTGGCCGCAGCGCAGGAGGCCGGCCTGGACTACGACCTCAAGGACATCGACGAGGTCTCGCGCCGCGTCCCGTGCCTCGCCAAGGTCGCGCCGAACGTCGCGCCCGGCGGCACGTACTACATGGAGGACATCCACCGGGCCGGCGGCATCCCCGCCATCCTCGGCGAGCTGCACCGCGGCGGCCTCCTCAACAAGGACGTCACCACCGTCCACTCCGCCAACCTGGAGGACTGGCTCGGCACCTGGGACGCCCGCTCCGGCACCGCCTCCGACGTGGCGATGGAACTGTGGCACGCGGCCCCCGGCTGCAAGCGCTCCGCCACCGCCTTCTCCCAGTCCGAGCGCTGGGACTCCCTGGACCTCGACGCCGAGGGCGGCTGCATCCGCTCCGTCCAGCACGCGTACTCGAAGGACGGCGGCCTCGCCGTGCTCCGCGGCAACATCGCCGAGGACGGCTGCGTCGTGAAGACGGCCGGCGTCGACGAGTCGATCTGGACCTTCGAGGGCCCGGCCGTGGTCTGCGAGTCCCAGGACGAGGCCGTCGACAAGATCCTCCGCAAGGAGGTCAAGGAAGGCGACGTGGTCGTCATCCGCTACGAGGGCCCGCGCGGCGGCCCCGGCATGCAGGAGATGCTCTACCCGACCTCCTTCCTCAAGGGCCGCGGCCTGGGCAAGACCTGCGCCCTGGTCACGGACGGCCGCTTCTCCGGCGGCACCTCCGGCCTGTCCATCGGCCACGCCTCCCCGGAGGCGGCCTCGGGCGGCACCATCGCCCTGGTCGAGGACGGCGACCGGATCCGCATCGACATCCCGAACCGGTCGATCGAACTGCTCGTCTCCGACGAAACCCTCGCCGCCCGCCGCGAGGCCCTCGGCGGCGTGTACGCCCCGAAGAACCGCGAGCGGACGGTCTCGGCGGCACTGCGCGCCTACGCGGCGATGGCGACCAGCGCCGACAAGGGCGCGGTCCGCGACGTTTCCAAGCTGGGCTGACCCCCTCGACGCCGTACCGCTGTACGTGAACCCCGCCTTCGGGCGGGGTTCACGGCGTTTCCGGCCCGCCTACCAGCCGGCCGGGTCCGCCGAATCCACGGCGAACACCGACCCGTCGGGCGCGGCGGCGAAGACCCGCCCGTCGGCGACGACCGGCGCGGGCCGGGTGCCCGCATAGGTGTTCCGCCCGGTACCCATCCGCGGATCGGTCTGGCCGACCAGGCGGCCGGCGGCCGCGTCCACGGCCAGCAGCCGCCCGTCCGCGGCGGTCAGATGGACCCGGCCGGCTCCGAAGACAGGCCGGGAGGCCACGCTCACGCCCGTCTCCAGCCGCCACTGTTCGCCCCGTCCGCCGACGGCGACCAGAGTCCCCGAGGTGCCGAACAGGTAGACGACGCCGTCGGGCCCGACCTCCGCCTGCGCCTGCAGCAGCGGAGCCGTGAGCGGGATGCCCCGTACCGCGCGGGTGCGGAGGTCGATGCGGACGACGGAGCCGGTCTTCGACCGGCCGTCGTCCGGCAGCAGGTACAGGCTGCCGCCGGCCACCCCGACCGGAGTGACGAGCCCGGGGGCCCTCAGCTGCCACAGCAGGTTCCCGTCCGCCGGGTCCACCGCCGCGACCTGGGTCGAGCCGCCGTCGGGGCCGGGCGTGGCGAGGTACACGGTGGCCCGTCCCGACTGCTCCGGGCCCGGACGCCACACCGATCCCGTGCCGCCCAGCCGCTTGGCCCACCGCACGGTCCCGGTCGCCGCGTCCAGCGCGGTGACCCCGCCGTCCACGGCCGCGATCAGCACCTGTGAGCCCGCCGGGACGACCTTCGCGCCCCCGGGCAGCCGCTTCGTCCAGCGCTCGCCGCCCGTCGCCGGGTCCAGGGCCCGGAGCAGCTCGCTGCCGTCGGGTACGACCAGGACCAGCCCGCCGGCCTGCAGCGGGGCGGTGTGCTGGGCCGTGCTTCCGCTCCGCCCGGCCGCCGCCACGGACCACTGCCGCGAACCGTCGGACGGGTCCAGCCGCGCGGCGGCCACCCCGACGCCCGCGCAGTACAACGCACCGGAGGCCCAGGAGCAGGCCGGTGCATGGTTCGCGGGCCGCTGCTCACCCAGCCGAACCGTCCACGGGCGGAACGCGAGCGGCCCGGCCGGCGACTCGGCCGCCGTCGAACGCCGGGCGGGCTCGGTGCCCGTACGGAACTCCAGGTATCCCGCGACGGCGCCGCCGACCAGCAGCAGGCCGAGTCCGAGCGCGCCCGCCCGCCTCCGGTTCCACCGGATCCAACGGCTCCGCGGCTTCTGCGGGTTCTGCGGCCCGGGTGTGCTCCGCGCCCCGACGGCCTCGGCCCGCGCCGCCCCGGCCCGCGCCGCCCCGGCCCGCGCCGCCCCGGGCTCGGCCCGCCGGTGGGTGACCTCCTCGACCACGGCCGGCCGGCGCGGCACGGGGATGAAGGCCCGGGTGTCCTCCGAGGTCGGATAGGCCGCCGCCCGCAGGCCCACGATCAGCTCGTCGGCGGACGGCCGCGCCGCCGGATCCTTGGCCAGACAGCGCCCCACGATCCCGGTGAGCGCAGGCGGCACCCCGGCCAGATCGGGCTCGTGGTGCACCACCTGGTACGCCACGATGTACGGGCTGTCCGAGTCGAACGGCCCGCGCCCGGTCGCCGCATGCACCAGCACCGCGCCCATCGCGAACACGTCCGCCGCCGGCCCGACCTCCCGCGGCCGCTGGAACTGCTCGGGCGCCATGAAGGGCGGGGTCCCGATCAGCTTCCCGGTCTCCGTCCGCAGATCGCTGTCGTACGGGCGGGAGATCCCGAAGTCGATCACCTTCGGCCCGTCCGCCGCCATCAGCACATTGCTCGGCTTCAGATCCCGGTGCACCACGCCGGCCCGGTGGATGTCGCGCAGCGCCTCCGCCAGCCCCGCGCCGAGCCGGGCCAACTCGGGCCCGTCGAGCAGCCGCTCCCGGGCGCGCTCGGCGAGCGTCGGCGCGTCGATGAAGAGAGTGGCCATCCAAGGCCGCTCGGCATCGGGATCGGCATCCACGACCGGCGCGGTGAAGGCGCCGCTGACCCGCCGCGCGGCGGCGATCTCCTGCCGGAACCGGGCCCGGAACTCCGGATCCACCGCGTGATCGGCGTGGACGACCTTGACGGCGAGTTTCAGCCCCGACGCGGACGTGGCCAGATGGACGACTCCCATGCCGCCGGAACCCAGCACGGATTCGAGCCGGTACTGCCCGGCGTACTCGGGAAACCCGGCCTGCTCCGCCCGCAGCGACTGCATCGCCCACCACCCCCGCGGGAGCCTAGTCGATGGGGCGTACGAATCGGCCACAGCCTGCTACCCTGCGCGAGTTGCCGAGCGAAACGCTCAACGGGGGAGATTCAGATGTCGGTTGAGAACGCGCCGGGCGAGGCCCAGACCCTTGCCGCGGCGTCCGGCCTCCAGTCGTTTCCGGTCGCGCCCGGCTACCGGGTGAACGTCCGCAGCGGCCCCGGCACCAACTACTCGGTCGTACGGGTCCTGCCCTACGGCGCCTGGGTGACGATCAACTGCCAGACCCCCGGCACGCGGGTCTCCGGCCCGTACGGCACCTCCAACATCTGGGACTGCATCGGCAACGGCGAGTTCGTCGCCGATGCGTACGTGAAGACCGGCACCGACGGCTACGTGGCCTCGCGCTGCGGCTGAGTCCGGCCCGCCCTGCGGGGGATAATCGCTGATGTGAGCGACGACCAGCGAGACCAGACCCCCGCCGAAGCGGCGGAACCGGAGTCCCCCGCCGCGGCCGCGGAGCCCGCCGGCCCCCAGCCCGAGCCGATCAAGTTCTTCGGCACCACCTGGGTGAACCACGACGGCGGATACCTCCTGCGCCGCATCGGCATGGCCGTCGGCTCGATCGTCACCGCCGTGGCGGCCGCCTACCTCCTCCGCTTCGCCTACGAAGGCCTGGAGATCGGCAACGTCGGCTCCTTCCTCTCCATCTCCGTGGTCGTCCTCTTCGCGATCTGCAGCTCCATCGCCTTCGCCAAGACCTGGGAGTCCTTCAGCCGCCGCCCGGCCCCCTCCTCCGACGAAGCCTCCCTCAAGGGCCTGAAGGCCATCGGTTTCATCGGCTCCCTCATCGCGTACTTCCTCCGCTGCCTGGCCGAAGCCCCCGGCGAGAAGCTCCACCGCGCCGAGTACGAGAAGGCCCTCGCCGAGTACGCCCGCCGCCGCAGCACCCGTAGCGGCAACCCGGCGGCCCGCCGCCCCAAGCGCAAGAAGTAGCCGACCGGGCCCGCCGCCCGCCCTCCTTCCGCTGACCCCTCTGTTGACGCCCCGGCACAGCCAGGAGCATTATTCATCACATGATGAATAACAGAGCTGCGCCCTCCCCGGCCGTCCACGCCCACGGCCTCACCGTCCGCCGCGGCACCGGCCGCCGCACGCTCCGCACCGTCATCGACGCCATCGACTTCGACGTCCCCATCGGCCGCATCACCGGCCTCCTCGGCCCCTCCGGCTGCGGAAAATCCACCCTCATGCGCGCCGTCGTCGGCACCCAGGCCCACGTCACCGGCACCCTCGACGTCCTCGGCCACCCCGCCGGCCACCCCACCCTCCGCTCCCGCATCGGGTACGTCACCCAGGCGCCCTCGGTCTACGACGACCTCACCGTCCGCCAGAACCTCGACTACTTCGCCGCCGTACTCGACCCCGGCCGGACCGCCGCCGACCGCCGCGCCGAATCCGTACGCAAGGTCATCGCCGACGTCGACCTCACCACCCACACCGACGTCCTCGCCGGCAACCTCTCCGGCGGCCAGCGCAGCCGCGTCTCCCTCGCCGTCGCCCTGCTCGGCACCCCCGAACTGCTCGTCCTCGACGAACCCACCGTCGGCCTGGACCCCGTCCTCCGCCGCGACCTCTGGAACCTCTTCCACGAGATCGCCCGCACCCGCGGCGCCACCCTCCTCGTCTCCTCCCACGTCATGGACGAGGCCGAGCGCTGCCACGACCTGCTCCTCATGCGCGAGGGCCGCATCCTCGCCCAGGACACCCCGGACGCCCTCCGCGACCGCACCCACTCCGACACCGTCGAAGCAGGCTTCCTCCGCCTCGTCGACGAGGCCAACGCACTCGCCCGGGAGCAGACCCGATGACTTCCACGACCGCCACGACGGAAACGACCGGTACGGCCGCCACCACCGCACTGAACATCTCCCGCACCACCGCCACCGCCGCCCGCGTCCTGCGCCAGCTGCGCCACGACCCGCGCTCCATCGCCCTGATGCTGCTGGTCCCCGTCCTGATGCTGACGCTCCTGCGCTACGTCTTCGACGGCAACCCCAGGACCTTCGACAGCATCGGCGCCAGCCTCCTCGGCATCTTCCCGCTCATCACGATGTTCCTGATCACCTCCATCGCCACCCTCCGCGAACGCACCTCCGGCACCCTCGAACGCCTCCTCGCCATGCCCCTCGGCAAGGGCGACCTGATCGCCGGCTACGCCCTCGCCTTCGGCGCCATGGCCGTCGTCCAGTCCCTGCTCGCCACCGGCACCGCCCTGTGGGTCCTCGGCCTCGACGTCATCGGCTCCCCCTGGCTGCTCCTGCTCGTCGCGCTCCTCGACGCCCTGCTCGGCACCGCCCTCGGCCTCTTCGTCTCCGCCTTCGCGGCCTCCGAGTTCCAGGCCGTCCAGTTCATGCCGGCCGTGATCTTCCCCCAACTGCTGCTCTGCGGCCTCTTCGCGGCCCGCGACACCATGCACCCGGTCCTCGAAGGCATCTCCAACGTCCTGCCCATGTCCTACGCCGTCGACGGCATGACCCAGGTCCTCACCCACACCGACATGACCGCCGACTTCGTCCGCGACGCCTTCGTGGTCGCCGGCTGCGCCGTCCTCGTCCTCTGTCTCGGCGCCGCCACCCTCCGCCGCCGCACCGCCTGACCACGGACCGGACACCCGCCCGCCCCACCTCCCACCAGTGCAAGGATGAGGAGACAGTCAGCGCACGCGTGCAGGAAACGTTCGGCGAGGTGAATCGGGCATGACCCAGACAGTCGCAGTCCTCGGTACCGGCAAGATCGGCGAGGCCCTGCTCAGCGGCATGATCCGCGGCGGCTGGCCCGCCTCCAAGCTCCTCGTCACCGCCCGCCGACCCGAGCGCGCCGAGGAACTCCGGACCCGCTACGGCGTCGAGGCCGTAACCAACGCCGAAGCCGCCAAGCGCGCCGACACCCTCATCCTCACCGTGAAGCCGCAGGACATGGGCAAGCTCCTCGAAGAGCTCGCCCCGCACGTCCCCGCCGACCGCCTGGTCATCAGCGGTGCCGCCGGCATCCCCACCGCCTTCTTCGAGGAGCGGCTCGCCCCCGGCACCCCCGTCGTCCGCGTCATGACGAACACCCCCGCCCTCGTCGACGAGGCCATGTCCGTCATCTCGGCCGGCAGCCACGCCACCGCCGAGCACCTCCTCCACACCGAGGAGATCTTCGGCGGCGTCGGCAAGACCCTCCGCGTCCCCGAATCCCAGCAGGACGCCGCCACCGCCCTCTCCGGCTCCGGCCCCGCCTACTTCTACTTCCTCGTCGAAGCCATGACCGACGCCGGCATCCTCCTCGGCCTGCCCCGCGCCCAGGCCCACGACCTCATCGTCCAGGCCGCCATCGGCGCCGCCGTGATGCTCCGCGACAGCGGCGAACACCCCGTCAAGCTCCGCGAGGCCGTGACCTCCCCCGCCGGCACCACCATCAACGCGATCGTCGAGCTGGAGAAGCACGGCGTACGGGCGGCCCTCATCGCCGCCCTCGAAGCCGCACGCGACCGCAGCCGCGAACTCGCCTCCGGCAACAGCTGACGCGCCGGGGCCCCGCCTCGGCCGGGCCCCGACCCGCACCCCTCTTCAGGGAGCCAGCGGCGCCGGGGCCCCGCGGGGCCCCGACCCGCACCCCCTCTTCAGGGAGCCAGCAGCCCGATGGCCTCGTACGCCCGGTCCACCACCGGCCGCGCCACCGACCGGGCCCGCTCGGCCCCCGCCCGCAGCACCTTCTCCACCGCCGCCGGATCCGCAGCCAGCTCCGCGTGCCGCTCCCGCACCGGCCGCAGCAGCTCGATCACCGCCTCCGCCGTGTCCTTCTTCAACGCGCCGTACGAGCCGTACTCGCCGGCCAGCGCCCGGGGGTCCGCCCCGGTGCAGGCCGCCAGGATGTCCAGCAGGTTGGTCACCCCCGGCTTCCCCTCCCGGTCGTGGGCGACCCCGCTCCCGCTGTCGGTCACCGCCCGCATGACCTTCTTCCTCACGACCTCCGGCTCGTCCAGCAGATAGACGATGCCCGCGCCCACGTCATGGGACTTCCCCATCTTCGACGTCGGCTCCTGCAGGTCCATGACCCGCGCCGCCACCTCGGGGTGCGTGGCCCGCGGCACGGTGAACGTCTGCCCGTACCGCTGGTTGAACCGCACCGCCAGATCGCGGGTCAGCTCGACGTGCTGCCGCTGGTCCTCACCGACCGGCACCTCGTCCGTCGCGTACGCCAGGATGTCGGCCGCCATCAGCACCGGGTACGTCAGCAGCGACAGCCGCACCCCGTCCCCGGCCGCCTGCGCCTTCGCCGCCTTCTCCCGGTACTGGATCATGCGGCGCAGCTCTCCGTCGGAAGCCGTGCACTCCAGCAGGTAGGCCAGCCGAGTGTGCTCGTCCACATGGCTCTGCACGAACAACGTGCACCGCTCCGGGTCCAGCCCTGCCGCCAGCAGCAGCGTCGCCGCCTGCCGGCTGAGCCTGCGGACGCGCGCAGGGTCGTGCTCGACGGTCAGCGCGTGGAGGTCGACGACACAGAACAAGGCCGCCTCCGGCCGCTGCCGAGCCGGATCGCCCGAACCTGCGACCCACTGCCGGACGGCCCCCAGGTAGTTGCCCAGCGTCAGGTGCCCGGTCGGCTTGACCCCGCTGAAGACTCGCGTCATGTCTGCTTCTCCCTCTGTGTGTGGTGGTGTCGGTGCCGGCTGCCGGCGACCGAGCCACCCCGGAGGGCAGAAACAAGAACGGCCGCCGAGGCGGCGGCCGTGGAGCGCATGCGTGCTCGCGTGGAAGGTCGGCCGCCGTCAGGCGGCCCACCAGCGAAGGCTGAGCGTGAGCGCATGCGTAGTCATGGGCTCCAGGGTAGTCCTGGGGGTGGGCCACCGCAGGCAGTTGACACACACGTCCGCGATCCGTAAGGTTCTTCGAGTTGTCCGAAGTGAGCGCCGACTGCGGTCGGTCCCCGGACAGCCATTCCGCAACACTCATTCGAACGAACGACGCACTTTGTCGTCTCGTTTTCATGCGTATTTGCGAATGGGGAATCCGTGTCCGAGAGGCACAGCCGCCGATTAGGTCGGGGGCAAGGAATCCGCTAAGGTCTCATCTCGTCGGAACTGCCCAACGGGCAAGGAAGACAAACCCGCTGACTGGGAGTCAGGCCCGAAAGGATCTGATAGAGTCGGAACCGCCGGAAAGGGAAACGCGAAAGCGAGAACCTGGAAAGCACCGAGGAA
>NZ_JBFBAV010000054.1:0-41490 GCF_040689505.1 Streptomyces sp. NPDC051211 | reverse complement strand
GTACCCCTTTTTGGGGTGTGGCCTGGGCCACTTCGGGCCCTGAATCGAAGGTGCCGGACGCGTCGAACGAAGCTTTCCGAGTCGCCCGGCGGAGCGCCTTCAGCAGGGTGCCGCCCAGGGCGAGGGTGAGGGCGACGGTCAGCGCCGCCCGGCCCAGGTCCCAGCCGAGGGAGGTCGCGGTGCAGTACGCGAGGAAGCGGGCCAGGTTCTCCGGCAGGGGCTCGCCCGGCTGGAACGAGGTGCCCGTGGACATGCCCGCGATGAGCGGCCAGCCCTGCAGGTTCATGACCGTGCCGTACGCGAAGGCCGCCAGGAACCCGTAGGCCGCGAGCATCCACAGTTCGGCCCGGCCGCGGATCCGGTCCGGGCCCGGGAGCAGCCCGGCACCCAGCGCGAACCAGCCCATGGCCAGCATCTGGAACGGCATCCAGGGGCCCACCCCGCCGGTGAGCAGGGCGGAGGCGAACATGGTGACGGCCCCCAGGACGAAGCCGAAGCCGGGGCCGAGGACCCGGCCGCTGAGCACCATCAGGAAGAACATCGGCTCCAGCCCGGCCGTGCCGGCGCCCAGCGGGCGCAGCGCCGCCCCGACCGCGGCGAGCACCCCGAGCATGGCCACGGCCTTGGCGTCCATGCCGTTGTCGGCGATGGTCGCGACGACCACGGCGACCAGCAGCGGCAGCAGGGCCGCGAACAGCCAGGGGGCGTCCTGGGAGTGCGCGAGCCCCGACCGCGCGTCGGCGAGCAGGGGCCAGCCGAAGCCGGCGATGCCGATGAGGGTGACGAGGGCGAGGGCGGTGGCGGCGCGGGGGCCGATGCGGATGGGGCGGGGCGGGTGGGGTGTGCGGGTCGGGTGGGTCGTGCTGGTTGTACTGGTTGTACTGGTTGTGCGGCTGCTGCTGGGCGTGCGGGGTGTGCGGCTCATGGGGTGGCCTCCCCGGTGGGGCGGGGGCCTGGGGGGCCGCTGCGGTAGGTGCGGCCGGGGCGGGGTTCCTGTGGGGGTTGGGGGACCTGTGGGGGTTGGGGGGCTTGTGGTTTCGGGGGGTTCTGGGGGGTGGGTGGAGCCGGGTGGGCCGCCAGGGCCTGGGCGACCTGGGTCACCGTGAGCCAGTGGCCCGGGGCGAGGATCTTCGCGACCTGCGGGGCGAAGGCGGGGGAGGAAACCACCACCTCGGCGGTCGGGCCGTCCGCGACGATCTCGCCGCCCGCCAGGATGACCACCCGGTGGGCCAGCTCGGCGGCCAGTTCCACGTCGTGCGTGGCCAGCACGATCGCGTGTCCGTCGGCGGCCAAGCCGCGCAGGATCTCGATCAGCCGCGCCTTCGCCGCGTAGTCCAGGCCGCGGGTGGGCTCGTCGAGCAGGAGGAGCGCGGGCCGGCCGGTGAGGACCAGCGCGAGGGCGAGGGCGAGGCGCTGCCCTTCGGACAGGTCGCGCGGATGGGTCTCGTCCGGGACGTCCGGCAGCAGCGCGGACACCAGCTCCCGGCAGGTGCCGGGGGCCGCGCCCGCATCGGCGTCGGCCGCCTCGCACTCGGCGCCGACCGTGTCGGCGTACAGCAGGTCACGGGGCTCCTGCGGGACCAGGCCGACCCGGCTGACCATGTCGGCGGGCGCGGTCCGGTGCGGGACGGCCCCGGCGACGGTGAGCGATCCGGAGGCGGGCTCCAGCATGCCGACCAGGGTGGACAGGAGGGTGGATTTGCCGGCGCCGTTGCGGCCCATGAGGGCGATGGTTTCGCCGGGGGCTACGGAGAGGTGGATGTTGCGGAGGGTTTCGGTGCGGGCGCGGCGTACGGAGAGGTTGGTGGCGAGGGCGACGGGTGCCGTGGTCGTGGCCGTGGCCGTGGCCGTGGCCGTCCCCGTGCCCGCCCTGCCCGTGGCTGTGGCCGTGCCGGCACTGCCCGTGGCTGTGCCCGTGTCCGTGCCCGGGGGTGCCGGGGTGCGGCGGCGGAGGCGGAGGCGGGCGAGCAGGCCGGGGCGGGGGCCGCTGCGCGGGGCCTCTTCCCCACCCCGCCCCTTCCCGTAACCGGGGGCTCCGCCCCCGGACCCCCGCGCCTCAAACGCCGGCGAGGCTGGAGATGGCTCCGCCCCCGGCGAGGCCGGGTGGGGGTTCGACCCCGGCGGGGCTGCGTGGGTTCCGTGGGGCGGGGGTGCCTGGGGGGTGAGGGCGGCGAGGTGGGTGTTGAGGGGGGTGGCCGTGCGGCGGGCGTCGCGGATGGAGAGGGGGAGGGGGGTCCAGCCCGCGAGGCGGCCCAAGGCCACCACCGGCGGGTGCACCGGCGAGATCGCCATGATCTCCGCCGGGGTACCGAGGACCGGCGCGGCCCCCGGCGCCGGCAGCAGGACGACCCGGTCCGCGTACTGCACCACCCGTTCCAGGCGGTGCTCCGCCATCAGCACGGTCGTCCCCAGGTCGTGGACCAGCCGCTGGAGCACGGCCAGGACCTCCTCCGCCGCCGCCGGGTCCAGCGCGGAGGTCGGCTCGTCCAGCACCAGCACCCGCGGGTGCGGGGTGAGGACCGAGCCGATCGCCACCCGCTGCTGCTGGCCCCCGGACAGGGTGGCGATGGGGCGGTCGCGCAGCTCGTTCAGACCGAGCAGGTCGAGGGTCTCCTCCACCCGGCGCCGCATCACCGCAGGCGGCAGCCCCAGCGACTCCATGCCGTACGCGAGCTCGTCCTCCACCACGTCCGTCACGAAATGGGCGAGCGGGTCCTGGCCCACCGTGCCGACCACGTCCGCGAGCTCCCGCGGCTTGTGGGTACGGGTGTCCCGCCCCGCGACCGTGACCCGGCCGCGCAGGTTACCGCCCGTGAAGTGCGGGACCAGCCCGGAGACCGCGCCCAGGAAAGTCGACTTGCCGACACCCGAGGGGCCGACGAGGAGGGTCAGCTCACCCTCCGGGATGGTCAGGTTCGCGTCACGGAGGGCAGGGGCGGGCGCACCCTCGTACGTGACGGACACCTGCTCGAAGCGGATCACCACTTACGACGCCTCCTGCGAAGGTACGGGTGCCACGAAGGCGGGGAGCAGACCGATGAGGACCGCTGCCGCCGGCCACAGCGGCAGACCGGGCGCCACCAGGGGCACCACCCCCGGCTTGAGGCCCTCGGGGTCGGTCGACCCGGCGTAGATCATCAGGGCGGCGACGGCGGCGCCCGAACCCGCGACCAGCCAGGCGCGCACCCCCCAGCGGTCGGGGCGGTAGCGGGTGCGGACGCTGCGCCGGCCGCCGAGCCGGAGCCCGGCAAGAGCGAGGGCGAGCCCGCCGAGGAGGACCGGCAGGCCGTAGCCGGCGCCCTCGGCGGCCAGCAGCCCGTACGTGCCGGCACACATGCCGAGCAGGCCGCCGAGGGTGAGCACGTTGGTGGTGTGCCGGACCGCGGGCGGCACATCGGCGGTACGGCCGTAGCCGCGGGCATCCATGGAGGCGGCGACGGCCACGGACCGTTCGAGCGCGCCCTCCAGGACGGGCAGACCGATCTGCAGGATCGCCCTGATGCCGCCGGTGGGGCGGCCGCGCAGGCGACGGGCGGTCCGCAGCCGGACCACGTCCGCGACCATGTTCGGCGCGAAGGTCATGGCGACGACGACGGCGACCCCGGCCTCGTAGAGGGCGGCGGGGAGGGACTTGAGGAGCCGGGCCGGATTGGCGAGGGCGTTCGCGGCGCCCACGCAGATCAGGAGGGCGGCGAGCTTCGCGCCGTCGTAGAAGGCGAACACGAGCTGCTCGGCGGTGACCCGGCCGCCGATGCGGATGCCCTGGGCCCAGTCGGGGAGGGGGAGTTCCGGGAGGGTGAAGAGGGTGTGGGTGCCGGGGATGGGGGACCCGAGGACCACGGAGAAGAGGAGGCGGAGGGCGATCACGAACAGGCCGAGCTTGATGAAGGCGCCGTAGGAGCGGGCCCAGGGGGCGTCGGTGCGGCGGGCGGCGACGACGTAGCCGGCCACGCCGATGATCAGGCCGAGGAGGAGGGGGTTGGTGGTGCGCGAGGCGGCGGTGGCGAGGCCGAGGGCCCACAGCCACCAGGCGCCGGCGTGCAGGGCGTTGCCGCGGCCGGCCTCGGGGGCGCGGAGCTTCTGTATGTACGCCGGCCGGCGGGGCGGGGCCGGCCTGCCGCCCCCGGCTCCGCCCGGCCCGGAGGCCCGCCGGGGCACGGCCCCGGCCCTGCCGCCCGGGCCGCCCACCCCGGCGCGCCCGGCCACACCGAGAGCGCGCACATCGCCGCCGTCCGCGGCCGGGGCCTGGGCGGGGACGCTGCTGGGCGCGGCCTGGTCGCCGGGCGCGGGCGCGGGTGTGGCGTCGGGCCGGCCCGGGGTGGCGTTGGGTCGGCTCGGGGGTGCGGTGTGCGGAGGGTGGGTGGGGGAGGTCATCGGGGGCGGCGGCGGGATTGCCAGAGGGCGGCTGCGGCCAGGGCCAGGACCGCCGCGATGCCGGCGAGCAGGCCCACCGACGGGCCGCTGTCCGAGGGGGAGGGGGAGGACTGTGGCGGTGTTGACGGGGAGGGGGCCGATGCGGACGGGTTCGGGGCGGAGTCCGAGAGCTGTTCGCCGCAGCCCTGGCGCGGGTAGCCGGAGATCGCGCACAGCAGCGCCGAGGCGTTGTAGCGCAGCGGCTTCGCCACCGCCGCCAGGGCCTCCGCCGCCGTGGCCTCCGGGGGGACCTGGGCGCAGGCCGTGCGCGGGGCGTCCTGCGGCGGGGTCTCGCCCGCGGGCGCGTCCGCCGGGACGCCGAAGTCGACCACCACGGCCACCCGCTTCTTGCCCGGAACGGCCGGCGTGGTCCCGCAGACGGCCGCGAAGTCCGCCGCGACCCGCGGCTGCGTGCCCTGCACCGAGTCGTCCTTGCTCACCGCGAACCGGAAGCCCTGCACCTCGCCGTCGGCCGGCCGGACCAGCGAGGGGCCCTGGGTGGCGTACGTCCACCGGCCGCCCGTACCGCCGTCCCAGAACGACCAGTACCGGTAGCCGGCCGCCAGCGCGGGGCTGCTGAGGAGGACCCCGAGCAGCAGCGCCACCAGTAGGGCCGGTGCGGCGAGGTGCCGGCGCGTCACGGCTGCTGCTTCTTCCGGCGGCCGCTGAGCAGGATGCCGATGCCCACACCGGCGGCCGCGCCCGCGCCCACGATCCACCACACCGTGCCGGAGGAGTCGGAGGAGTCGGACTTGTCCGAGCGGACCATTCCGCCCGTCGCCTTCGTCGGCGTCGCCGCCGGGGCCGGGCCCTGCGCGTTCAGTGCCGCCACCAGGTCGGTGCCGCCGAACGCCCTCGGGTCGGCGCCGCCCGCGTGCGCGGCCAGGATCAGCTGGGCGTACGCGGCCGGGCCGGCGGTCTTCGCCCAGCCGGCGGCGTTCTGCTTCAGCCAGGCCAGCGGCTTCGCCGCGGCAGAGCGGTGGCCGCCGGCGGCAAGGGCGACGACCGCGTCCGCCGTGTTGCCGAAGTCCGGCTGGTCGGTGGCGCCCGGCATCGCCGACATCAGGTGGTCGCCGGTGGCCGCGAGCTTCGTGCTCAGGAAGGCGTTCGCGCCCGCCGCGGACTGGGCCGGGTCCTTCGCGCCGCCTGCCTCGCAGGTCACCGCCTTGGGGTCGACCGGCTTGTCGGCGGCCGGGGCGGCCACGACCATGCCTTTGCCGAGCACGCCCAGCACGGCGGCCGCGGTCGCGTCCGCGTTGGCCGGCAGCTTGCCCGCCTTGTCCGGCTGGAAGGCGAAGGCGCCCAGGTCCTCGGGCTTCGAAACGCCCTCCTGCACGCAGGCGAGCTGCAGGGCGCGCAGCGCGTCGTACGGGGTCTTGCCCGACTTCGGCGACTTCAGCGCGGCGGGCTGCTCGCCGGCCGCGGCCAGCGCGCCCACCACGATGCCGGTCGAGTTGGCGTCCGTACCGGAGTCCATGGCGCCGCCGGGGCTGTAGCTCCAGCCGCCGTTGTCGTTCTGGACGGCCTTCAGCCAGCCCGCGGCCTTCTTCACCTGCTCCTCGTGGCCGCCGAGCACGGCCAGGGCCTGCACCGCGGCGGCCGTGGCGTTGGTGTCGAGCATCATCGTGGCGTCGCAGGCCTTGGCGGTGTCCGGGCGGAACGCGGCGAACGCGCCGTTCGCGCACTGCTGTCCGGCCAGCCAGTGCACGGCCTGCGGAGCGGGCTTCACCCCGGCGGTGTGCTGGGCGAGGAGGGCCAGCGACTGGCGGAAGACGCCGTCGTACGTCGGGTCGCCGGTGCCGTAGAGGCCGGAGGGTATGACCGGCGAGGGGGAGGGTGACGGTGCGGCGAAGGCGGTGGGAGCGGCGACCGCGCAGAGCACGGCGGAGGCGGCGAGCGCGGCTGCGCTGCGGCGGACGTTCATGACGGGGCGGGTGCCTCTCCTGCTGGGGAGCAGGAGGCAGGCACGCGGGGTACCGGGCTCCGGCTCCGTATGACCTCGACGGTGCCGGTCACCGTTTCCGTACGGGGCATTCCGGCTTCCCGCCGTCCGGAGGGCGGCGGGTCACGGCTGCGGGTCAGTGCCGGATTCGCACCGGCTTCCCCCCGTACGGACGTGTTGACGACCTGCCCACTCTACCGGCCCGTATCGGGCCTGCCCCCGGGCCGTATCGGGCCTGCCCCCGGCCCGTATCGGGCCTGCCCCCGGCCCGTATCCGGCCTCCCTCCGGCCTGTGCCTGGCCTCCCTTCGGCTGGTATCCGGCCTACCCGCGGGCCCGTATCCGCCTTGCCCCCGGTTTACCCGCGGGCTCGTATCCGGGCCTCCCTCCGGCCCGTGCCCGGCCTCCCGGGGGCAGGCCCGTGCCCGAGCCTGCCCCCGCCGCTCACACGGCCCGGTACGCCACCGGGTCCGAGCCCGGGACGGCCTCCGCGCGGCCCGTTTTCACCAGGCGTCGCAGGTGGGCCTCGGCCTCCGAGACGGCGATGTTGCGGGAGCCGTACGGGATCTGCTCCCACGGCCGGTTCCATTCCATCCGCTCCGCCAGGGCCCAGGGGGTGAGCGGTTCGGCGAGCAGCCGGTGGAGGCCGGCCAGGCGTTCCTCGTGGTGGAGGAGGAGCTCGCGGACCCGGGCCGGGGCGTCGGTGAAGGCGTGTTGGTGGGCGGGGAGGACCTCGGCGGGGGCGAGCCGGCCGATGCGTTCGAGGGAGTCGAGGTAGTCGCCGAGGGGGTCGGTGGCGCGGGTGACCCCGTGCTCGTCGGGGGCCTCGTACAGGCCGATGTGCGGAGTGATGCCGGGGAGGAGGTGGTCGCCGGAGAAGAGGCGGCCGTTGCCGGGGAGGTTGGCGGGGTGCTCCTCCTCCAGGTGCAGGCAGACGTGGCCGGGGGTGTGGCCGGGGGTCCAGATGGCGCGGAGCCGGCGGCCGGCCAGCGGGAGGAGTTCGCCGGGCACGATCTCGCGGTCGGGGACGGCGGCGTGCAGGCCGGGCAGGGTCCGCATGCGGCCGGCCCGGCGGGCGGCGCGCAGCGGGGCGATGTGCTCCTCGGGTGCGCCGGCCAGGCCGAGCTTCTCGCTCATGTAGTCGAACCAGACGCCGGGTTCGGCGGAGCGGGTGCGGACGACGACCTCGGTGTCGGCGGCGTGCATGGCGATCCAGCAGCCGGAGGCCTCGCGGACCCGGCCGGACAGGCCGTGGTGGTCCGGGTGGTGGTGGGTGATGACCACGCCGTGGATGTCGGCGGCGGACAGGCCGAGGACGCCGAGGCCGGCGTTCAGGGTGTCCCAGGAGGCGGGGTCGTCCCAGCCGGTGTCGACGAGGACCGGTCCGCGGTCGGTGTCGAGGACATGGACGAGGGTGTGGCCGAGGGGGTTGTCGGGGATGGGCACCCGGAGGGCGTGGACGCCTCCGCCGTGGTCGGTCACCTGGTCGGTCACCTGTGACATGAGTCCCCCTGCTGCCGGTTCACGCGGATCATTCGGACGAGAACTTGTTCCACTCGACAGTAGTAGCCCAAGTCGACCATCTTGCGCACCTGTTGGCGCGGCATTGGATCATCCGTCGCACTTCTGTCCGCGGCGTGGACTCCTGCAACTAGAACTGGTATCAGTTCTGAAGCATCGTCAGGGGTGGTAGCGCAGCAGCCAGCAGGAGGCATCAGCCATGACCGAGCTCGTGGAACACGGACAACTGTTCATCGGCGGGGAGTGGGCCGATCCGCTGGGCGGCGACACCATCGAGGTCGTCTCCCCGCACACCGGGCAGGTCATCGGCCGGGTCCCGCACGCCTCCCGGCAGGACGTGGACCGGGCCGTCGCGGCCGCGCGGAAGGCCTTCGACGAGGGGCCGTGGCCCCGGCTGGCCCTCGAGGAGCGGATCGCCGTCGTCTCGCGGATCAAGGACGCCATCGCGGTACGGCACGAGGAGATCGCCCGCTCGATCAGCTCGCAGAACGGCTCGCCCTACTCGTGGAGCGTGCTCGCCCAGGCCCTCGGCCCGATGATGGTCTACGACGCGGCGATCACCGTCGCCCGCGACTACCCCTACGAGGAGCACCGGACCGGCGTGCTCGGGCCGATCCTGGTCCGGCGGGAGCCGGTGGGTGTGGTGGCGGCCGTCATCCCCTGGAACGTGCCGCAGTTCGTGGCCGCGGCCAAGCTCGGGCCCGCGCTGCTCAGCGGGTCGACGGTGATCCTGAAGCCGTCCCCGGAGTCGCCGCTCGACTCCTACATCCTCGCCGACATCGCCCGCGAGGCCGGGCTGCCGGAGGGGGTGCTGTCGATCCTCCCGGCGGACCGGGAGGTCAGCGAATACCTGGTCGGGCATCCCGGCGTCGACAAGGTGGCCTTCACCGGCTCGGTCGCGGCCGGCAAGCGGGTCATGGAGGTCGCCGCCCGGAACCTGACCCGGGTGACCCTCGAACTGGGCGGCAAGTCGGCGGCGGTCGTCCTGCCGGACGCCGACCTGGACCTCACCGTGCCCGGCCTGATCCAGTCGGCCTGGATGAACAACGGGCAGGCCTGCGTGGCCCAGACCCGCATCCTCGCCCCCCGCAGCCGGTACGACGAGGTGGCCGAGGCGCTGGTGGCGGCGGTCCGCGCCCAGGTGGTCGGCGACCCGCTGGACCCGGCGACCCAGATCGGGCCGCTGGTGGCCAAGCGGCAGCAGCAGCGCTCGCTCGACTACATCGGCATCGGCCAGGAGGAGGGCGCCAAGATCCTCACGGGCGGCGGCATACCGGCCGGGCTCGAGCAGGGCTGGTACGTGGAGCCCACCCTCTTCGGGGGCGTCGACAACTCGATGCGGATCGCCCGCGAGGAGATCTTCGGGCCGGTGGTGTGCCTGCTGCCGTACGGGAACGAGGAGGAGGCGGCCCGGATCGCCAACGACTCCGACTTCGGGCTCAGCGGCAGCGTGTGGACCGCCGATGTGGAACACGGCATCGACTTCGCGCGGCGGGTGCGCACGGGCACGTACAACGTGAACACCTTCAGCCTGGACATGCTCGGGCCGTTCGGCGGCTACAAGAACAGCGGTGTGGGGCGGGAGTTCGGGCCGGAGGGCCTGAGCGAGTACCTGGAGCACAAGATGATCCACCTGCCCGCCGGGTACCAGCCGCCCGGGGCGGGTGCCTGATGGGGGACCGCTGGCACGTGGAGGTCGACCGCGGCGTCTGCATCGGCTCGGGCATGTGCGTGAGCCACGCCCCGGCGGGCTTCACCCTGGACTCGGCCCGCCAGTCGCATCCGGCGGCCCCGGAGACGGACGCGAACGAGGGCGTGCTCGCGGCGGCGGAGGGCTGCCCGGTCGAAGCGATCATGATCACCCTGCTGGGGTCGGGCGAGGCGGTGTTCCCGCCGGAGGAGTAACCCCAGGGGGTGTCCGGCCCGGTCGGCAAGACACCCTGGGCCCGGGCCCCGCGTCGCGGCGCGCGGGCCCGGGCGTGTGACACTCCTGCGACGGCTGCCGGAGAACGCCCGGCGGCGCGGCGGGGAGTGGGGAAGCCGGATGGGCGGGTACGGGCGGGTGGGCGCGGCCGCGGCGGTGGTCGCCGCGGTGGTGGCGCTGGCGGGCGGCTGCGCCCAGCCGGCCGGGTCGGCCGCGCCCGGGGCACCCGCGGCGCCCCGGCCAACGGCCACTCCATCGGGGACGCTCGCCGACACGGCCGGCACCGCCGCCGCGGGGGCCTTCGGGAAGGGGGCCGCGCAGGCGGACATCGACGCGGCCACGGCCGCGGCCGGGCTGCCCGCGTCCGGTTCGCCCGGGACCAGGGCACCGTCCCCGCCCCCGTCGGGCCGGCCGGTTTCCGAGCTGGACGCGCTGGTGGCGCGGGGCTGGGCGTGTTCGGCCATCTGGTCGGCGGTCGGGCCCCTGGGGGGTCCCGGGGAACCCGAGGCCCCGCGCGCGAAGTTCGACGCGACCCTGAAGGAGCTCGTCGCACGCGGCTGGGCCGCCGGGAAGCAGACCGAGGAGCCGCTGGACGGCACCTCGGCCACCGGGGGCGGGAACGGCACGGCCGTCTTCGTCATGCTCACCAAGCGGAACTGGTCCCTGCAGGCTCGGCACACCGAGGCCGGTTCGCTGTGGGCGATGGCTTTCACGGCCACCGAGGACGCCTGCGAGGCGAGGTTCACGGAGCGGGAGCTGAAGCTGATGGAGGAGGCGGGGGACCGGCGCACGCGGGGCGGCGTGCCGCGCGACCGGAACTGACCAGCCCGGCCGGCCCGGCCAGCCCGGCCGACCCGGTGGCGGGGTCAGGAACCGGACTTTTCCCGGGGGGTCGGGGACGGGGCCGGGGACGAGGCCGGGGACGAGGCCGGGGGCTGCGGGGCCGGGGCCGTCAGGTCGATGAGGCGGCAGACCGTCTCGATGTCGATCTTGACCTGGGCGATCGAGGCGCGTCCCGACAGCCAGGTGATCAGCGCCGAGTGCCAGGTGTGCTCGATCACCCGGACCGCGGAGAGCTGTTCGGCGGTCGGCGGGGCCTCGAGGCCCATCGCGTCCAGGATGATCGCCGTGGTCAGCCGGGAGACGGTGTCCACCTCGGGGCTCACGCTGCGGTCCGCGAAGGTCAGCGCGCGCACCATGGCGTCGGCCAGGTGCGGTTCCCGCTGCAGGGCCCGGAACGCGCGCATCAGGGTCTCGGCGACCCGGGCGGAGGGTTCCTCGCCGGCCGGCGGCCGCTTGCGCAGGGTCGTGTGCATGTGCTGGAGCTGGTCCTGCATCGTGGCCACGAGCAGGTGCACCTTGGAGGGGAAGTAGCGGTACAGCGTGCCGAGGGCGACGCTGGAGGACTCGGCGACCTCCCGCATCTGCACCGCGTCGAAGCCGCCCCGGCTGGCGAGTTGGGCGCTCGCGTGCAGGATCCGCCGACGGCGGGCCTCCTGCCGCTCCGTCAGGGGCGGGGACGCCGGTGTGGTGACGGCTTTGGCTTCCGCTGTCATATGTCCCGTTCCGAGGTGATTCCGAGGTGATGGAGTCGCACTGTCCGAGGCGTGGCCACGGCCCAGCATGTCAGGCGGACGAGCCGTGGCGCGAATCACCTGCTCCGCCTCTTACGGTGTGGTTTCCGACCGGTAGATTCAATCTCCTTGACGGATCAAGTCTGAAACTTGTTCTACATTATCCGAGCGGTTACGCTCCGGCGAAAGTGCAGTGAGAAGGGGGCCGAGAGTGACCGCTGAGGCCATGGTGGCGAGCCCTTTCCCGGGTGCCGCCGCCGACGGCGACCGCCCGTTGCGCATCGCGCTCCTCACCTATAAAGGGAACCCGTTCTGTGGCGGGCAGGGCGTTTATGTCCGGCACCTCTCCCGTGAACTCGTGCGCCTGGGCCACACCGTCGAGGTGATCGGCGCCCAGCCCTATCCCGTGCTCGACGAGGGCGCCACCCTGACCGAGCTGCCCAGCCTGGACCTGTACCGGCAGCCCGACCCGTTCCGCACCCCCAAGCGCGGCGAGTACCGGGACTGGATCGACCTCCTCGAAGTCGGAACCATGTGGACCGGCGGATTCCCCGAGCCGCTGACCTTCTCGCTGCGCGCCCGCCGCCACCTGGCCGCCCGCGCGGGCGAGTTCGACGTCATCCACGACAACCAGACCCTCGGCTACGGCCTGCTGTCCGGCCTCGGCGCCCCCCTCGTCACCACCATCCACCACCCCATCACCGTGGACCGGCGACTCGACCTCGCCGCCGCCAAGGACCGCAAGAAGCGGGCCTCCGTGCGGCGTTGGTACGGCTTCACCCGCATGCAGAAGCGGGTCGCCCGGCGCCTGCCGTCCGTACTGACCGTGTCCGGCTCCTCCCGCCAGGAGATCATCGACGACCTCGGCGTCCGCGAGGACCGCATCCACGTCGTGCACATCGGCGCCGACACCGACCTCTGGTCGCCCGACCCTGCCGTCGACGAGGTGCCCGGACGGATCGTCACCACCTCCAGCGCCGACGTCCCGCTCAAGGGCCTCGTCCACCTGGTCGAGGCGCTGGCCAAGCTGCGCACCGAGCGGCCCGACGCGCACCTCGTCGTGGTCGGCAAGCGCGCCGAGCGCGGCCCGGTCGCCAAGGCCATCGAAACGTACGGACTGCAGGACGCCGTCCGCTTCGTCAAGGGCATCACCGACCGCGAGCTGGTCGACCTGGTCCGCGGCGCCCAAGTCGCCTGCGTGCCGTCGCTGTACGAGGGCTTCTCGCTGCCCGCCGCCGAGGCCATGGCCACCGGCACCCCGCTGGTCGCCACCACCGGCGGCGCGATCCCCGAGGTCGCCGGACCCGACGGGGAGACCTGCCTCGCGGTGCCGCCCGGGGACGCCGGTGCGCTCGCCGCGGCGCTCGGCCGGCTGCTCGGCGACGCCGACCTGCGGGCCCGCCTCGGCGCGGCCGGCCGCGACCGGGTGCTGTCCCGGTTCACCTGGGCCAAGGCCGCCGAGGGCACCGTCGCCCACTACCGCGCCGCCATCGCCCGATCCGCCCGTACGCGGTGATCCGTACGCCGTGACGCTCCACCCTCACCACCCCCGCGACCCACACCCCCGCGACCGCGAAGGCAGGACCTCGTGCTGACCGTCGATTTCTCCCGGTTCCCGCTCGCCGCCGGCGACCGAGTGCTCGATCTGGGCTGCGGCGCAGGCCGGCACGCCTTCGAGTGCTACCGGCGCGGCGCCCAGGTGGTCGCGCTCGACCGCAACGGGGAGGAGATCCGCGAGGTCGCCAAGTGGTTCGCCGCGATGAAGGAGGCGGGCGAGGCCCCGGCGGGCGCCACGGCCACCGCCATGGAGGGCGACGCGCTGGCGCTGCCCTTCCCCGACGAGTCCTTCGACGTGGTCATCATCTCCGAGGTGATGGAGCACATCCCCGACGACAAGGGCGTGCTCGCCGAGATGGTGCGGGTGCTCAAGCCGGGCGGCCGCATCGCGATCACCGTGCCCCGGTACGGCCCGGAGAAGATCTGCTGGGCGCTGTCCGACGCCTACCACGAGGTCGAGGGCGGGCACATCCGCATCTACAAGGCCGACGAACTGCTCGGCAAGATGGAGGCGGCCGGCCTCAAGCCGTACGGCACCCACCACGCCCACGGCCTGCACTCCCCGTACTGGTGGCTCAAGTGCGCCTTCGGCGTGGACAACGACAAGGCGCTGCCGGTCCGCGCGTACCACAAGCTGCTGGTCTGGGACATCATGAAGAAGCCGCTCGCGACCCGGCTGGCCGAGCAGGCGCTGAACCCGGTCATCGGCAAGAGCTTCGTGGCCTACGCGACCAAGCCCCACCTGCCCGTGGGCGCGGCGCAGTGAGCTCGTCCGGCGGCGCCACCGGTCGTACGGAACACCTGGTCCTGCCCGGAGTGCTGACGGTCGACCAGGCCGCCGAGACGGTGGCCGGCATCCTCGCGATGCAGCGGGCGGACGGGGCGATCCCGTGGTTCCGCGGACACCACCTGGACCCGTGGGACCACACCGAGGCCGCCATGGCCCTGGACGCGGCCGGGGAGCACGCCGCCGCCGAGGCCGCGTACGCCTGGCTGGCCCGGCACCAGAACCCGGACGGCTCCTGGTACGCCGCCTACGCCGACCGGGAGGACGGCGTCGACACGGCCGAGCCGCAGGACGCCGGCAAGGAGTCCAACTTCACCGCCTACCTCGCCGTCGGGGTCTGGCACCACTACCTGTCCACCGGGGACGACACCTTCCTGGACCGGATGTGGCCGGCCGTCTACGCGGCCGTCGAGTTCGTCCTCGGTCTTCAGCAGCCGGGCGGCGAGATCGGCTGGAAGCGCGAAGCGGACGGCACGGCCGTCACCGACGCGCTGCTGACCGGGTCCTCGTCGATCCACCAGGCCCTGCGGTGCGCCCTGGCCATCGCCGCCCACCGGGAGGAGCCGCAGCCGGACTGGGAGCTGGCGGCGGGCGCGCTCGGGCACGCGATACGCAGCCACCCCGAGCGGTTCCTGGACAAGAACCGGTACTCGATGGACTGGTACTACCCGGTCCTCGGCGGGGCCCTCACCGGTCCCGAGGCGAAGGCGCGGATCGAGGAGCGCTGGGGCGAGTTCGTCGTCCCGGGGCTGGGTGTGCGCTGCGTGCTGCCCAACCCGTGGGTGACCGGCGGTGAGAGCTGCGAGCTGGCGCTCGCGCTGTGGGCGATGGGCGAGTCGGACCGGGCGCTGGAGATCCTCCGCTCGATCGCGCACCTGCGCGCCGAGGACGGCCTGTACTGGACCGGCTACGTCTTCGAGGACAAGGCGGTCTGGCCGGTCGAGAAGACCAGCTGGACCGCGGGCTCGCTGCTGCTGGCGGTGGCGGCGCTGGGCGGCGACCCGGCCACCGTCGCGGTCTTCGGCGGCGCGGACCTGCCGCCCGGGCTCGACCCGGCCTGCTGCGCATAGTCCTGCCGGCCGGGTCCTGCCCGGCCGGACGGGGGCGGGACGGGCGGGGACTGCTCAGCGCCCCCGGGCCAGGAACCGGGCCACGGCGTGCCCGATCACCAGGTAGACCACGGCCGCCAGGCCGTACCCGAAGACCACCCGGGCCCACTCCTCGTCGAAGGTGAACAGGTCGTGGGACCAGCCGGCGAGCCAGGTGGCCGCGTCGTGGAACCAGTTGACCACCTCGTTCGCCCGGTTGGCGTCGAGCAGGTACATCACGATCCAGATCACGATGACGGCGGCCAGCAGGTCGGCGACGAGCGCCACCAGCCGGGCTGCCGTACCGCTTCCGCTGCGGTGGTAAGGCATGTCCCGCGTCTTGCCGGGATGGCGCCGTTGAAACCCGGACGGCCGCTCCGAGTCGCGGGGCGGCCGGACCCGGGTGAGGCTGCGGGGAGTACAGGCGCACCCCCCGGAGGTCAGTCGTGCCCGTCTTCCGTACCGCCCGAGTCCGCCGCGCCCTGGTCGCGGTGCTCCTCTCCTGCGCGCTGCTGGCGGGGGCCACTGCCTGCGGTGGTGACGGAGCGAAAGAGGCGGGGCCGACGCCGGTCAACTCGGCGGAGCAGCAGAAGTTCGCCAAGACCCGGTTCGTGGCGAACGCCGGGCTCGCGGCCGGCGCCACCTACCAGTGGATCATCAAGCCGTACCGCGAGGGCAAGTTCAAGCAGGGTGCGGACGGCCGGACCCTCGCGCTGGTCAAGGCGGGCCTGGCGGGCGCCTTCACCTACAACCGGCTGAAGGCGGCGGTGAACAACGCCAAGGGCGACGAACTGCTGTCGAAGGCGGTGGCTCCGCTCACGGACGGCATCGAGTCGCTCAAGAACCTGGGCACCAAGCTCCGCAAGGGCGAGGCCACCGACGCGGACATCGGCAACTTCGAGAAGATGATCAACGATGTGAAGACGGCGGGCGCGAGCGCGGGCGCGGAGGTCAAGGACCAGGTCCCGTCCACCTCCCAGCTGGGCGGGTAGCGCAGCCGGCGCCCCCGGCCTCAGGTGTTGAGCTCGGCCAGGACCCGCAGGGTGTGCGGGTCCGGGGCGGTCACCAGCAGGTCGGTGACCGGGCCCTTGCGCCACAGCTCCAGCCGTTCGGCGATCCGCTCGCGCGGGCCGACCAGGGAGATCTCGTCGGCGAAGGCGTCCGGTACGGCCAGCACGGCCTCCTCCTTGCGCCCGGCGAGGAACAGCTCCTGGATCCGCCGGGCCTCCTCCTCGTAGCCCATCCGGGCCATCAGGTCGGCGTGGAAGTTGCGGGCCGCGTGGCCCATGCCGCCGATGTAGAAGCCGAGCATCGCCTTGACCGGCAGCAGGCCCTCGGCCACGTCCGCGCAGACGTTGGCGCGGGCCATCGGGGCGATCATGAACCCCTCGGGGAGGTCCGTGAGGGAGGCCTGGTAGACGTCGGTTCGGGTGGGGGACCAGTAGAGGGGGAGCCAGCCGTCCGCGATGCGGGTGGTCTGGGCGATGTTCCTGGGGCCCTCCGCGCCGAGCAGGACCGGCAGGTCGGCGCGGAGCGGGTGGGTGATCGGTTTGAGGGCCTTGCCGATGCCGGTGCCGTCGGGGCCGGTGTACGGGTGGCTGTGGAAGCGGCCGTCCAGGGCGACGGGGGCCTCGCGGCGCAGCACCTGGCGGATGATGTCCACGTACTCGCGGGTCGCGGTGAGCGGGCTCGCCGGGAACGGCCGGCCGTACCAGCCCTCGACCACCTGCGGCCCGGACAGGCCCAGGCCCAGCATCATCCGGCCGCCGGAGAGGTGGTCCAGGGTGAGGGCCTGCATGGCGGTGGCGGTGGGGGTGCGGGCGGCCATCTGCGCGATGGCGGTGCCGAGCCGGATCCGCGAGGTGTGCGCGGCGATCCAGGTCAGCGGGGTGAAGGCGTCGGAGCCCCAGGCCTCGGCGGTCCACACGGAGTCGTAGCCCAGGTCCTCGGCCTCCACGGCGAGGTCGAGATGGCCGGGGGCGGGTCCGCGTCCCCAGTAACCGAGTGCGAGTCCGAGGCGCATGCGGGTCCCCTCTGCCGAAACTGTCCGACGACCTCAATCGGATCTGATGATTCGTCAGGGGACTGTAGGGCAACGGCCCCTTGCCGGGAAGTGGCAAGGGGCCGTTGTCGGGTGTGCCCGGCTTACGCCGGAGGCGGGATCAGCCGCGCTGGATGCCCGAGGTGTCGTTCAGGACGCCGCGGCGGCCGTCCTGGGTCTGGGCGACGAGGGCCTGGGGGCCGCGCTGGTCGACGGCCAGGTACCAGGTGCCGGGCGCCAGTTCGGCGATCGGGGTGGGGGAGCCGTCCTCCGCGAAGAGGGGGCGGGCCACCGGCACGGCGAACCAGAACGGGGTGAAGTCGGCGGCCGGCTGGGGCTCGGCCTGGGCCTGGTGCTGCGGCTGGGCGTCCTGCGGGCCCGGTGCCGGAGCGGGGGCCGGGGCAGGGGTCTCCTGGCCCTGGCCGCCGTACGGCGGGACGGGCTGCGGGGCGCCGCCGTACGGCTGCTGTCCGCCGGGGTAGCCGTAGCCGGCGCCGGGCTGACCGGGGTGGCCGGGCTGGGCACCGTACGGCGGGACGGCCGCCGGGGCCGCGGCGGGCAGCAGCGGACCGGCGAGCGCGGGCAGCTTCGGACCGGCGATGGCGATGCCGGCCAGCGCCAGGGCGGCGAGGAAGGAGATGATCGCTCCGCCGCCGAGGTCCGCGCGGTCCGGGGCGACGATCAGGGACCACAGCGCGGACCAGGCGGACGCGACGGCGAGCACCGTGCCCCAGCCGGTCAGCGGTACGCCGGCGAGCTGGCGGCCCGCGGGCAGGAAGCGTGCGGCCAGGAGCATGCCTGCGGCGACGAAGCCGAGCAGGAAGATCGTCGGCAGGACCAGACCGTAGATGTCGGTGTCCCACGCGCCGGGCATGTCGAGGCCGTCGGAGGAGTAGTAATCGAGGAACGAGGCGATGAACAGCAGCACCGCTGCTCCGATCACCACGCCGTCGCCTCGAGTGAGGGAGCGGATGTTCACTGGGTAGGTGTCCTTCTCGGTCTCGGTCGCGGGCGGGGACCATCGTACGGATGTTTCCCGGGCCCGAGGGGATCGGGGCACCCGGTGCCCCGACTCCCTACCCGCCGAGGAACCCGACGATGCCGTCCGCGATGCCCTGCGCCGCCCGCTGGCGCCATTCCGGACTGGTCAGCAGGGCAGCGTCCTTGGCGTCACGCATATTGCCGCATTCGACGAACACCTTGGGCCGGGTCGACAGATTGAGACCACCGAGATCGTCGCGCACCACCAAGCCGGTACTGCCGCCCACGTAGTTGGAGGGGGCCATGGAGGTGGTACGGACGAAGTTGCCGACGATGCGTTCGCCGAGCTCGAGGGAGGGCCCGACGATGGGGGAGGTGTCCGCGGTCCCGCCCGACACCCGGGCCGGGAGGATGACGTGGAAGCCGCGGTTGCCGGCCGAGGAGCCGTCCGCGTGGACGGACACCACCGCATCGGCCTTGGCCTCGTTGCCGATCCGGGCGCGCTCGTCGATGCAGGGTCCGAAGGGGCGCTCGGCGGTGTGGGTGAAGACCACGCGGATACCGCGGGCTTCGAGTGCGGTCCGCAGGCGCCGGGAGACGTCGAGGGTGAACTCCGCCTCTTTGTAGCCGGAGTTGGTGGTGGTGCCGGTGGTGTCGCACTCCTTGCGGCCGGTGCCGATGTAGACCTGCTGGTTGATTTCGCGGGAGTGCTGGAAGTTGCCGGGGTTGTGGCCGGGGTCGATGACCACCGTACGGCCGGTGAGCGGGCCCTTGCCGGCGCCCTGGACGGGGGCGGGCGCCGCGGACGTGGCCGGGGAGGCGGCCGGGGCCGTGCCCGGGGCCGTGCCGGGGGAGGCGGCCGCGGGCGTGCTCGGGGCCGGGGACCCGCTCGCCTTGGCGTCCCCGCTGCCGGGCGCGGCCGACGGCTGTGCGGCGGGCAGCGGCAACACCCGGGCCGGCGGCGTACCGTCGGGACCCGCACCGCCGCTCACCTGGACCAGGACCCAGCCCGCGAGGAAGGTCGGCGCAAGGGCGGCCGCCGCCACGGCGAGCGTGGAGCGGCGGGCGAACCACGGCCGGTCCGGGCTGACGGAGGAGGCGGATTCCGGGGGCGGGGGGCTGTCGTCGTACGGCACGTCGCGATGCTAGACCGCGCAACCGCCCGCCGTCCGGACCCCGGGCCATCCGGCGGCGATGACAGACCCGGACGGACCTGGACGGACCGGGCGGATCGGATGGATCGGATGGATCAGATGCCGGGGCCGGTGCGGCGCAGGACGCGGAGGGAGTCCGTCACCGAGATCTCCTCGAAGGCGCCGGAGGCCATCGCGCGGAGGTAGATGCGGTACGGGGCCTGGCCGCCGTCCGCCGGGTCCGGGAAGACGTCGTGGATGGCCAGGGTGCCACCCACCGCGACGTGCGGGGCCCAGCCCTCGTAGTCGCCGGTGGCGTGCTCGTCGGTGTGCCCGCCGTCGATGAAGACGAAGCCGAGCGGGCCGCCCCAGGTCGCCGCGACCTGCGGGGACCGGCCGACGATCGCGATGACGTGCTCCTCCAGGCCCGCCTTGTGCAGGGTCCGCCGGAAGGTGGGCAGGGTGTCCATCAGGCCGATCTCCGGGTCGACCACGGTCGGGTCGTGGTACTCCCAGCCCGGCTGCTGCTCCTCGCTGCCCCGGTGGTGGTCCACGGTGATCGCGGCGACGCCGGCCTCGCGGGCGGCATCGGCGAGCAGGATCGTGGAGCGCCCGCAGTACGTGCCGACCTCCAGCAGCGGCAGGCCCAGCCGCCCGGCCGCGGCGGCCGCCTCGTACAGGGCGAGCCCTTCGCGTACGGGCATGAATCCCTTGGCTGCCTCGAATGCGGCGAGGGTTTCCGGCTTGGGGGCGGCGGCCATGGTGTCTCCGGCGGTGCGTGCAGTGGATGAGGCGGGCCCCATGCTGCCCTACCGCCCGGTAGGGGTCCATGCCCGGGTCGCTTCCGTTCGGCAGCCGGGTCTGCTGCCGAACGCGGTCCGACTGGCGGTCGCTCGTGGCCCCTGCGGGGGACGGCTCCGGCGCGTTCCGTCCCGTTTCCTTGTCCGTTTATCCGTTCTCCGTACTTTTGCCGCCATGTCTCCCATGACCAAGCTCGGAGTTTTCGCCGGGGCCGCTGCAGCCCTCGCGACGGTGGTCGCGATGCCCGCCCAGGCCCAAGCGCAGGCGATCGTGCTGTGCAGTCAGACGGCCCTCCGGAACGCCATCACCCAGGCCAACACCATCCCCGGCCCCGCAGTCCTCTTCCTCGCCCCCGGCTGCACCTACACCCTGACCTCCGCCCACAACCCCGGTAACGGCCTGCCGATCGTCACCAGCCCCATCACCGTCATCGGCAGCGGAAACACCATCCAGAGGCAGTCGGCAGCCGAATTCCGCATCTTCGAGGCGAACGGCGCGAACGCACATCTGACCCTGAACAACGTCACCGTCCGTGGTGGGCGGTCGGATTCCAACGGCGGCGGGGGCATCCTCGCCGGAGGCGGCGCCGACCTCACCCTCAACTCCGTCGAAGTGACCAGGAACGTCTCGGACGCCGAAGGTCGCGGCGCAGGCGTCAACAGCGGTTTCGGTTCGCAGCTGACCGTCCGCAACAGCACCGTGAGCTTCAACTTCTCCACGAACAACGCAGGCGGCATCAACAGTGATGGCACCGCCAACATCTCCAACACCACCATCACCGGCAACACCGCCCAG
Organism: Streptomyces sp. NPDC051211; assembly: GCF_040689505.1. Lineage (NCBI taxonomy): Bacteria > Bacillati > Actinomycetota > Actinomycetes > Kitasatosporales > Streptomycetaceae > Streptomyces > Streptomyces sp. NPDC051211. Next base: position 20,934 of record NZ_JBFBAV010000054.1, on the reverse strand, counting down.
GACAGCGGCGGCGGGATGGACGCCCGCAACAGCATGACCTTGAGCAACAGCCGTGTGACCGACAACGCGGCCGGGGACGACGGCGGTGGCATCCACACGCTCGACCTGACGGCGACCATCAGGGACACCCTCATCCGCGGCAATACCTCGACCGGATCGAACGGAAACGGGGGCGGCATCCAGAACAGGGACAGCACGCTGACTCTCGAACGGACCACCGTCTTCGCCAACCGGTCCTTCGGGATCAACGCGCCGGGAGGTGGCATCGCCAACAATGCCGCCTCCACCCTCACCCTCCGGAACAGCTCGGTGACCCACAACTCTGCGCGTGAGGCCCCGGGTGGCATCTACAACGACGGAGGCACGGTCTCGCTGACGGCCACCCCGGTGACGGACAACGAGCCGACCAACTGCACCCCGAGCGCCCCACCGGTGGCCGGCTGCGTGGGCTGACCCCCGCCCCGCTGGAGGGGCGTTCCGAGAACACGTTCCATTCTGACCTTCCGTCATATTGGAACGTGTTCTACCCTGCCGCGCATGGGCATCGGAATCACGCAAGAACAGCGGGAGTTGGCCGAGGCCGTGCGCGGATGGGTGGCGCGGACCGTGCCGCCCGAGGCGGTCCGCAAACTGCTCGACAGCCCGCCCCGGACCGGGGTGCGGCCCGACTGGTGGGATGCGCTCGCCGCGCAGGGACTGCTCGCTCCGCATCTGGAGGGCGGGACCCTGCTCGACCTCGCCGTCGTGGTCGAGGAGGCCGCCCGGGGTGCGCTGCCCGGCCCGTTCCTGCCCAGCGCGCTCGCCTCCGCGCTGCTGGACCGGGCCGGGGCCGGTGAGCTGGCGGCCGGGCTGGCCGACGGCAGCCGGATCGCGGCGGTCGCGCTCGGGTCCGGCAGCCTGACCGCCGTTGCCGTCGAGGGCGGCGGGCACCTGCTCGACGGGGTCGCACCACCGGTGCTCGGGGCGGGCGAGGCCGATCTGGTGCTGCTCGCGGCCGAAGCCGCGCACGGCACCCTCTGGTTCGCGGTCGACGCCGCCGCGCTGGACATCCGTACGCACGACAGCGCCGACCCGACCCGGCCGACCGCCGAGGTGCGGGCGCGCGGGGCCGAGGTGCCGGCGGACCGGCTGCTGGCGCTGGACGCCGCGCTGGTACGGGACCTCGCCTGCACCCTCTTCGCCGCCGACGCATGCGGTACGGCCGCCTGGGCGCTGCACACAGCCGCCGAGTACGCCAAGGTGCGGGAGCAGTTCGGGCGACCCATCGGCCAGTTCCAGGGCATCAAACACCTCTGCGCGGACATGCTGGTCAGGGTCGAGCAGGCGCGGGCGCTGGCCTGGGACGCCGCACAGGCGGCCGAGGACGCCGCCGAGGTGCGGGGACTTACCGCGGCCCTCGCCGCCGGGACCGCCCTGGACGCCGCCTACAGCTGCGCCAAGGACTGCATCCAGATCCTCGGCGGCATCGGCTTCACCTGGGAGCACGACGCCCACATCTTCCTGCGCCGGGCCCTGACCGCCCGGCAGCTCCTCGGCGCCGGGGACGGGCACCGGTTGCGGTCGGTCCGGCTGGCGGCCGGCGGCGCCCGCCGCGAGCTGCGCCTGGAACTGCCCGAGGAGGCCGAGGCGTACCGGGCCCGGGCGCGCGAGGTCATCCAGGACGCCCGCGGGCTGGAGCCGGCCGCCGCCCGGCGGGTGCTCGTACCCACCGGGTACGCCGCGCCGTACCTCCCGCCGCCGTACGGGATCGGGGCCGGGCCGGTCGAGCAGCTCGTCGTACAGCAGGAGCTGAAGGCGGCCGGGGTGAAGCTCGCCGATCTCGGCATCGCCACCTGGGTGGTGCCCTCGCTGCTCGCCTACGGCACCGCCGAACAGCAGGAGGTGTACCTGCTGCCCACCCTCCGAGGGGACATCACCTGGTGCCAGCTGTTCTCCGAGCCGGGGGCGGGCTCGGACCTCGCCTCGCTGCGGACCAGGGCCGAACGCACCGAACGGGGCTGGGTGGTCAACGGGCAGAAGGTGTGGACGAGTTCCGCACACACCGCCGACTACGGCATCCTGCTCGCCCGGACCGACCTGTCAGCCCCGAAACACAAGGGCCTCGGCTACTTCGTCGTCGACATGAAGAACTCCGCCGGGATCGACATCCGCCCGCTGAAGGAGATCACCGGCGAGGCCCTCTTCAACGAGGTGTACTTCGACGAGGTGGAACTCCCGGCGGACGCCCTGGTCGGCACGGAGACCGGCGGCTGGCAGGTGGCCCGCAACACGCTCGGCAACGAGCGGGTGCACATGGCCGACCAGATGACCTTCGACACCGGCCTGAAGGCGCTGATCGCGCGCTCCGCCGAACTGGACGGCGCCCACCGGGCCCGGATCGGGGCGCTCGCCGCCGAGGCGCACGCCCTGGCCTGCATCGCGCTGCGCACCACCCTGCAGCAGGTGTCCGGGCTGGAGCCGGGCGCCGGGGCGTCCGTACGCAAGCTCGTCCAGACCCCGCACCAGCAGCGGACCGCCGAGCTCGCCCTCGAACTGCTCGGGCCGGCGGGCGCGGTGCGGGAGGACGCGGGGGAGCGGGCGGTGCACGGGGTGCTGATGTCGCGCTGCCTGACCATCGCCGGGGGCACCACCCAGGTCCAGCTGAACGTCGTCGCCGAGCGGATTCTCGGCCTTCCCAGGGACTGACTGAGGACTAGGAGCTGTTGCGGGATGAAGTCGTACATCGTGGGCGTCGGCATGACGAAGTTCGAGAAGCCGGAGTCGCGGGACTGGCAGTACTGGGACATGGCCAAGGAGGCGGGGACGGCGGCGCTCGCCGACGCGGGAGTGCCGTACGACCGGGTGGAACAGGTCCCGGTCGGCTACTGCTTCCAGGCCTCCACGGCCGGTCAGCGGGCCGCGTACGAGCTGGGGCTGACCGGGGTGCCCGTCTACAACGTCAACAACAACTGCGCGACCGGGTCGACGGCGCTGATGATGGCCCGGCAGTTCGTCGAGGGCGGCATCAGCGACTGCGTGCTGGCGCTGGGCTTCGAGAAGATGAAGCGCGGGGCGCTGGGCGGCGGCGCCGACGGCGGCGACTTCAAGACGTCGCCGGTGGCGCGGCACTACGGGATCATGGCGTCCGGGCACGGCTTCGAGATGTCCCCGCCCACCGCGCAGATCTTCGGGAACGCGGCGCGCGAGCACATGGACCGGTACGGGACGACGGCGGCGCAGCTGGCGGCGGTGGGGGAGAAGAACCACCGGCACTCCGCGAACAACCCGAACGCCCAGTTCCAGGACGTGTACACGGTGGAGGAGATCCTCGCGGCGAAGGAGATACACCGGCCGCTGACCAAGCTGCAGTGCTCGCCGACCTCGGACGGCGCGGCGGCGGCGCTGGTGGTGTCGGAGCGGTTCGTCGTCGAGCACGGGCTGCACGACAAGGCCGTGGAGATCCTCGCCCAGTCGATGACCACGGACACGGCCGACTCCTTCTCCTCCGGCTCCTGTATCGACGTGGTCGGCAAGCCGATGACGGCGGCCGCGGCGCGCGCCGTGTACGAGCGGTCGGGGCTCGGCATCGAGGACGTGGACGTCATCGAGCTGCACGACTGCTTCTCGGTCAACGAGCTGCTGACGTACGAGGCGCTGGGCATGTGCGAGGAGGGCGCGTCGGGGAAGCTGATCGAGTCGGGCGCGACGACGTACGGCGGCCGGTGGGTGGTGAACCCGTCGGGCGGACTCATCTCGAAGGGCCACCCGCTGGGGGCGACCGGCCTGGCGCAGGCGGCGGAACTGGTGTGGCAGCTGCGGGGCGCGGCCGGGCCGCGCCAGGTCGAGGGCGCGCGGGTGGGGCTGGCCCACAACATCGGGTTGGGCGGCGCGGCGGTGGTGACGCTGCTGCGGCGCGCGTAGCCCCCTGGCCTGCGGTTTCCCGCAGTATGCCTGCGGTTTCCCGCAGTACGGCCCGCTCCCGGCTCCGGCCGGGGGCGGGCCGTCGGCGTGTTTGCGGAGGGAGGCAACGATCGGGGAGGCTCGCGGACTCCGGTAAGTAGGAGGTGGAGATCATGGGGGGACGCAAGCAGGCCATGGACGAGGAGTTCCAGGGCTTCATGACCAGCCGGTGGCCGAGGCTGATGCGGACGGCATACCTGCTGACCGGAGAGCAGTACGCGGCGGAGGACCTGGTCCAGTCGTCGATGGAGAAGGTGTATGCCGCGTGGCGCAGGGTGCGCCAGGCGGACGATCCGGACGCCTATGTGAGGCGTGTGGTGACCAACACCCATGCGCGGAGGTTCCGCCGGCGGCTCAGAGAGGATCTGGCGCCACCGGGCGGGGACGGGAGTCCGTTGGGGGAGCTGGCCCACAGGCCCGACCGCGGTGACCGGATGGCGCAGGCCGATGACCGGGCGGCGCTGCTGCGCGGGCTGGCCGAACTCCCGCTGCGGCAGCGGCAGGCGGTGGTCCTGCGCTACTGGGAGGACCTGAGCGAGACGCAGACGGCCGAGGCCATGGGGTGCTCGGTGGGCGCGGTCAAGAGCAATGCGGCCAAGGGGATCGCCAAGCTGCGGGCCATACCCGCGCTGGCGGCGGTGGTCGACCGATGAGCGGCGGAGAGGGGAGCGCGATGCAGACGACCGGTGTCGAGGACGAGGTGGCCGCGCGCCTGGCCGAAGCCGCCGACGGTGTGTCGGTGGGACCGGTGCCGGTGGACGCGGTGATACGGGGCGGCCGCCGGCGTCGCACCCGGAGATCGCTCCTGACGGGCGCGCTGGCCTTGGCGGTGCTGGTCCCGTTGGGCGGGGTGGCGGTGTCGGTGGCGCGGGAGGACCGGGCGACCAAGGTGGTCCAGACACCTCAGCCGCCGGAGGGTGATCAGGTCACCACTGACCTCGGCACCGTCGAGATCGACGGGAACGTTTTCCGGGCCGAGATCACGATGTCTCGCACGCCGTTTAAGGGCGGTCTTCGGAGCGGGGGGGTAGTGACGCCGCCCCCTGGCTGGTTCGGGCTGAAGGACGGTCCGTGGCCGTGGACCTATGTCGTCTTCCAAGGGTCGGGAGACTATGACCAGTTCAACCGGCTCCACTTTGGCCCCGAGGCCGTCATGCCCGATCCGGAAGGCATGGTTTTCCGGTGGGGGGGCCTCGAAGCCAAGCGTCCCGACGGCTATTTCCACCTGTTGTACAACCTGCACGTGGGTCGGCTGAAGCCAGAGGTGCGGCGTGCGGTGATCACGTGGAAGGACGGCACCACGAGCGAGCCCACGTTGCACACGGTGCCCCATTCCGCGCACCAGTGGTTGATAGCGATGTCGAAGCCGGGCCAGTACCTCGACTACGTCGACCTCTACGACGCGAGCGGGCATCGGACCCGGAAAGAGCTCTGGTAGGAAGGCTAGGCCTCCAGCGCGGGATCGATGACCGTCTCGCCCATCGAGGCGAGGCGGAGGGCCGCCGCCAGGTCCTCGGCGGGCCCGTCGCGGAGGACCAGGCCGGCCGCGCCGGCGGCCAGGGCCGCCTCCGCCATGCCCGGGTGGGCCGAGCCCGTCACCACCAGAGACCGGCACTCGGGGTCTTCCGCGGCGATGGCGGCGGCCTCGGCCACCGAGTCGACCAGGGCCACCTGCGGCCGCTGCATGAGTGAGGGCACCACCTCGATGTCCGGCTGGAGTCCCAGCAGTATCGCCAGGGCCGGGTCGGGCGGGACCAGCAGAACCCGGAGGGACTTGGCGGGACGGTGGTCCCGGGGCATTTCGTCCACGTCGTCAGGGTAGGTCAGGACCGCGCCGACGGCCTGATCTGACATGACGTCAGGAGTCTTCACAACTACCGGGGCGTGCGTTATACATTCCCTCACCGGAGCAGATAGAACGCGTTCTAGAACGCGTCCGCCGACTCCGGTCCGCATACGACCTCGGTGCGGCCGACGGTGCGGACGGTCGCGCCGGGGTCTTCCAAAGGAACAAGGAGCAGCATCCTCATGCCGATCGATGCCGCAAAGGCCCTTGCCGCCGAACCTCGCCGCAGCGAGATCGAGTGGGACCACAAGGACATCCAGCTCTACCACCTCGGCCTGGGGGCCGGCCGCCCCGCCACCGACCCCGACGAGCTGCGCTACACCCTCGAATCCAAGCTCCATGTGCTGCCCAGCTTCGCGACCGTCGCCGGCGCCGGGATGGCCATGCTCGGCGGGCTGGGCGCACCGGGGATCGAGGTCAACCTGGCGGCCGTGCTGCACGGCGGGCACTCCATCGAGCTGCACCGGCCCATCCCGGTCAAGGGGAACGCCACCTCCAGCTCCAAGGTCGCCGCGGTCTACGACAAGGGCAAGGCGGCCGTCATCGTGCTCCGCTCCGAGGTCGCCGACGCCGACGGGCCGCTGTGGACCTCCGACGCGCAGATCTTCGTACGCGGCGAGGGCGGGTTCGGCGGAGAACGCGGGCCCTCCGCCAAGGCCGAGCTGCCCGAGCGGGCGCCCGACCGGACCGAGGAGCGGCTGATCCGCGAGGAGCAGGCGCTGCTCTACCGGCTCTCCGGGGACTGGAACCCGCTGCACGCCGACCCCGAGTTCGCCAAGCTGGCGGGCTTCGACAAGCCGATCCTGCACGGCCTGTGCTCGTACGGCATGACCCTCAAGGCCGTGGTCGACACCGTCCTGGACGGGGACGTGTCCCGGGTCCGCGCCTATCGCACCCGCTTCGCCGGGATCGTGTTCCCCGGCGAGACCCTCCGCATCCGCATGTGGCAGGAGGAGGGCCGGGTCCAGGTGTCGGTGACCGCCGTCGAACGGGACGACGCGCCGGTCCTCGCCGACACCGTCGTCGAACACGCGTAAGCACCGCGCCAGACCGACAGAAGGAGCCGCACCGTGCGCGCAGCACTGCAGAGCGAGATCGGCCAGGACAAGCTCGAAGTCGTCGACGACATGGAGACCGTGGGCTTCGGCCCCGGCAAGGTGAAGGTCCGGATCAAGGCGACCGGGCTGTGCCACTCCGACCTCTCCGCCATGAACGGCGTGCTGCCGCAGCCCGCCCCCTTCATCCCCGGCCACGAAGGCTCCGGTGTGATCACCGACGTGGGTGACGGGGTGACCGCGCACAAGGAGGGCGACCGGGTCCTGGTCTGCTGGCTGCCGCCCTGCGGCCACTGCCCGGCCTGCAAGCGCAACCAGGGCCACCTGTGCCTGGAGAGCTTCGCGAACGTGGCCACCCCCAACTTCCGGCGGTCCGGCGGGGACATCTTCGGCTTCGCCGGCACCGGCACCTTCGCCGAGGAGATGGTGGTCCCGGCCGGGTGCGCGATACCGATCCCCGACGACGTGCCGTTCGACATCGCCGCACTGATCGGCTGCGGTGTCACCACCGGGCTCGGCGCCGCCATCAACACGGCCAAGGTGGAAGCCGGTTCCTGCGTCGCGGTCATCGGCTGCGGCGGGGTCGGGATCTCCGTCATCCAGGGCGCCAAGGTGCAGGGCGCCTCCCAGATCATCGCGGTCGACCCGGTCGCCTCCCGGCGCGAGGCGGCGCTGCGGTTCGGTGCCACCGAGGCGGTCGCCCCGGACGCCTTCGGCGACGCCAAGAACCGGATCACCGGCGGCGAGGGCTTCGACTACGTCTTCGAGGTGGTCGGCAAGTCCGCCACCACCCAGACCGCGTACGAGATGACCCGGCGCGGCGGCACGGTGTGCGTGGTCGGCGCGGGCGCGCTGGACGACAACTTCCAGATCAACATGTTCTCGCTGTTCTTCGACGAGAAGCGGATCCTGCCCTCCATGTACGGCGGCGGGGACGTCCTGCGCTCCTACGAGCGGACCATCTCGCTGTGGCGGGCCGGCCGCATCGATCTGGCGGGCCTGATCACCCACCGCGTACAGCTCCCCGAGATCAACGACGCGCTCGACCAGATGCGCACCGGCGTGGCCCTGCGCACCTGCATCGAACTCTGAGAGAGGAAACCGGCTTCATGGCACTGCCACTCGAAGGACTCTCCGCCGTCGTCACCGGCGCCGGCCGCGGGCTCGGCCGGGCCGAGGCGGTCGAGCTCGCCCGGCTCGGCGCGAGCGTGGTCGTCAACGATTTCGGCCAGCCCGGCCGGGACGGCTCCGGGGAGGCCTCGGCCGCGCCGGCCGAGGAGGTCGCCGCCGAGATCCGGGCGGCGGGCGGGCAGGCGGTGGCGCACCTCGGTGACGTGGCCGATTTCGATCAGGCGCGCGAGCTGGTCGAGCTGGCGGTGAGCAGCTTCGGCAAGCTCGACATCCTGGTCAACAACGCGGGCATCCTGCGCGACCGGATGGTCTTCTCGATGTCCGAGGAGGAATGGGACTCGGTGATCCGGGTCCACCTCAAGGGCCACTTCAACACCACGCATTTCGCGTCGGCGCACTGGCGGGAGCGGTCCAAGGCGGCGGGCGGCCCGGTGTACGGCCGGATCGTCAACACCTCCTCCGAGGCCTTCCTCGGCGGATCGGCCGGCCAGCCGAACTACGCGGCGGCCAAGGGCGGCATCGTGGGCCTGACCACCTCGACGGCGCTGGCCCTGGGGAAGTACGGGGTCACGGCCAACGCGATATGCCCGCGGGCCCGCACCCGGATGACCGAGGACGTCTTCGCCGGCTTCCAGGTCCCGGAGGAGGGCAAGCTGGACCCGCTGGCCCCGGAGCACGTGGCCCCGCTGGTCGGCTACCTGGCCTCGCCGGCCTCGGCGAAGGCCAACGGACAGCTGTTCGTGGTGCACGGCGGGATCGTGGTGGTCATGGAACGGCCCAGGGTGGCGGCCAAGTTCGACACCTCGAAGGAGGCGTTCTCCTTCGAGGAGCTGGACGAGGTCCTCACCCCGCACTACGACTCCCGCCCGGCGGGGGAGACCTTCGCCGCGGTGGAGGTACTGGGCCTCAAACACGACTAGGTCGAGGCGCCACCCGGGGTGGGGCGGCTATCGCCGGGGGGCGAGCGGGGCCTGTTGCAGCGGGATCGGGCGAGCCGGGGCCGGTTCGGGGGCGAGGCGGACGGGGGGCGGCGGGGCCTGGGGGATGCTCAGGCCGACCACCCCGCAGGGGACCTCCGGGGTGGCGTACGGGAGTCTGAGCCGCCCCTCCCGGGTCCACAGGCCCGCTCCGCCGAGCCAGCCGGCCGGTCCGCCGAGCCGGAAGACGTGCCGGTCGGCGGGGCGCCACAGGGCCAGCGCCTCGCCGGTGCCGCCGAAGCCGGTGCCACCGAGGCCGGTGCCGCCGCCGGGCTGTTGGGGCGCGGTCGTGAGCCGTAGCGCGACCGCGCAGCTCTCCGGCATCAGGGCCTGACCCGGCTGCACCGCGAACGGCACCGCCGTGGCCCCTTCGGCCCGCAGGCAGTCGGGGAAGCGGACCGGCCGGGCGCTGCCCAGGACCCCCCAGCCGAGCCGCTGTTCGCCGGGCGCGTCCGAGCGGATCAGCAGCAGCCCGCTGTCCGGGTCGGCCAGCAGCAGCCGGTCGTTGCTGGTCTCGGCGATCTGCAGCAGCGGCGAGATCTCGCCGGCCCGCCCCAGGTCCACGGCGACGGCCTTGGTGCGGCCGTCCTGTTCCCGGTCCAGGGCCAGCAGCCGGCCGGTCCGGTCCAGCCAGACCCCGCCCGTGCAGCGGCCGGGGATCCGGGCGACCCGCTCCGGGCCGCCCGGCCTGCCGCCGGCCACCCGCCACACCACGGTGGCCGTCCCGGTCCCGCCCTCCCCTGCGCCCTCCGTCCCTCCCCCGGTCACGGCGAGGGCGTAGGCGCTCCGGCCGTCCGGTGACGGCGGCAGCAGGTACACCCGCAGGCCCTCGGCGGCCTGGACCGAGCCGAGCGGCAGCTCACCGGTCCGCGGGCCGGTGGGGTAGAGCAGGGCGAAGGCGTGCCGGTCGGCCACCCGCCGGTGGATCAGCACCCGCCCGTCGGCCAGCGGCAGCACTTCGCTGTCCGCTTCCTCGGGCTGTTCCAACGGCAGCGGCACCGCGTAGGGCTCCGGTCCGTCGAGGGTCCAGCGCTCCGGGTAGCGGGCCTCCCCGGCCCCGGCGAGCCGGGCGGCGTACGACCCGTCCGCGGTGATCGTGAACGGCGCCGGACGGGTCTCCACAGCAGTAGCCACAGCACAGGCAGTCATCTCTGCCTCACCTCCGGTGAGGAAGCTAGTTTTCGCACTTCCTGCCGAACAACAACGACCACCTCCGCTTCACACATAAGGGTGGCGGCCGCGCGGTTCGCCGGTGAGCGGGGAGGCGAATGTGCTGTGCGGCGCGGCGGCGTTGAGGGCGAGGCGAGCCAGGCACACCCACCCGACCTGGTCCTCGGCAGCCGCTGGCGGGACCGGAAGTGGCAACGCCGGGTGAGGTCGTGGCCTTGGGCGGGCGCGCGGTCGGCCGGGTGGTCGCGGCGGACGGTAGCCTTGGCCCGTGCCCCGTCTCTCTGAAGTCATCTCCGCGCTCGACGCTCTCTGGCCCCCCGCCCGGGCCGAGCAGTGGGACGCCGTCGGAACCGTCTGCGGCGACCCGGACGCCGAGGTATCCCGGGTCCTGTTCGCCGTGGACCCCGTACAGGAGATCGCCGACGAGGCGGTGAAGCTGGGCGCCGACCTGCTCATCACCCACCACCCCCTCTACCTGCGCGGCACCACCACGGTCGCGGCCGGCACCTTCAAGGGCCGGGTCGTGCACACGCTGATCAAGAACGACATCGCGCTGCACGTGGCCCACACCAACGCCGACACCGCCGACCCCGGCGTCTCCGACGCCCTCGCCGGCGCGCTCGACCTGAGGGTCACCGGACCCCTGGTCCCCGACCCGACCGACCCGGCCGGCCGCCGGGGCCTCGGCCGGATCTGCGAACTCGACCACCCCGAGACCCTGCGCGAGTTCGCCGCCCGGGCCGCCGCCTGGCTGCCGGCCACCGCGCAGGGCATCCGCGCCGCCGGCGACCCCGACGCCCTGATCCGGACCGTCGCCGTCAGCGGCGGCTCCGGCGACAGCCTCTTCGAGCAGGCGCGGGCCGCCGGCGTGGACGCCTTCCTCACCGCCGACCTGCGCCACCACCCGGTGTCCGAGGCCCGCGAGCAGAGCCCGCTCGCCCTCGTCGACGCCGCCCACTGGGCCACCGAGTGGCCCTGGTGCGAGCAGGCCGCGGCCCAGCTCGACGCGATCTCCGAGCGCCACGGCTGGGGCTTGCGCACCCACGTCTCGCGCACGGTCACCGACCCCTGGACGGCCCACGCGCCGTCCGCCATCACACCCTCTATCCCTGGAGCCCCCAACTGAACGCCGAGCCCGCCGACCAGATCCGACTTCTCGACGTCCAGGCCCTGGACACCCGGCTGTCGCAGCTCGCCCACAAGCGCAAGTCGCTGCCCGAGCACGCCGAGCTCGACTCCCTCACCAAGGACCTCCTCCAGCAGCGCGACCTGCTCGTCGCCGCGCAGACCGAGGAGAGCGACACCGCCCGCGAGCAGACCAAGGCGGAGCAGGACGTCGACCAGGTCCGCCAGCGCGCGGCCCGCGACCAGCAGCGCCTGGACTCCGGCGCGGTCACCTCCCCCAAGGACCTGGAGAACCTCCAGCGCGAGGTCGTCTCCCTCGCCAAGCGCCAGGGCGACCTGGAGGACGTGGTCCTGGAGGTCATGGAGCGCCGCGAGTCCGCGCAGGAGCGGGTCGCCGAGCTGACCGAGCGGGTCTCCGCCCTGCAGGCCAAGGCCGACGACGCGACGGCCCGCCGGGACGCGGCCACCGCCGAACTCGACGCCGAGGCCGCCTCCATCACCAAGGACCGCGAGATCGTCGTCGGCTCCATCCCGGCCGACCTGATCGCCCTGTACGAGAAGATCCGCGCCAAGCAGGGCGGCGTGGGTGCGGCGAAGCTGTACCAGAAGCGCTGCCTGGGCTGCCAGCTGGAGCTGGACCTCTCGGAGATCAACGAGGTCAAGTCCGCGGCGAAGAACAAGGTCGTCCGGCACGAGAACTGCGGCCGCATCCTGGTCCGTACGGCCGACTCGGGCATCTGATGCGGCTGGTGGTCGAGGCGGACGGCGGGTCCCGGGGCAACCCGGGGCCGGCCGGCTACGGCGCGGTGGTGCTGGACCCGGCGAGCGGCGAAACCCTCGCCGAACGCGCCGAGTTCATCGGCGTCGCGACGAACAACGTGGCCGAGTACAAGGGGCTCATCGCGGGCCTCAAGGCGGCCCGCGAGCTGTCCCCCGACGCGGTGGTCCTGGTCCGGATGGACTCCAAGCTCGTCGTGGAGCAGATGTCCGGCCGCTGGAAGATCAAGCACCCGGACATGAAGCCGCTGGCCGCCGAGGCGGCGCGGATCCTGCCGCGCTCCCAGGTGACGTACGAGTGGATCCCGCGCGAGCTGAACAAGCACGCGGACCGGCTCGCCAACGAGGCGATGGACGCGGGCAAGCGGGGCGGGCAGTGGTCGCCGTCCGACTCGGCCGCCGCCCTGGACCGCGGCGCGGCCCGCGCCCTGGCCACCCCGCCGCCGGCCGGTCCGCCCGGCGACCACGCGGCGGGCGCGGCGGCGGCCCGTGCGGCCCTCGCCGGTGCCGGTGCCTCCGGTGGTACGCGGGGTTCGGCCGGTTCGGCGGCTGCGGCCGGCTCCGGTCGTACGCGGGCCGCTGCGGGCACGGCCGTGCAGGCCGATGCGCTGTTCGGCCCGGACGGGGCCGCGCGCGCGGCCGAAGCGGGCGAAGCGCTGTTCGGGCAGGCCGACCCGCTGGCCGCCGGCCAGGTCACGGCCGCGGAAGCGGACCGGGACCGGGAGGCCGCCCGGGCCGCCGGGGCCCAGATCCCGGACAGCGAAACCCCCACCGCCACACCCACGCCCACGGCCGGCTGGGGCACGCCCGACCTCGGAACGCCGGCCACCTTCGTGCTGCTCCGGCACGGGGAGACGGCGCTCACCCCGGAGAAGCGGTTCTCCGGAAGCGGCGGCACCGACCCCGAGCTGTCCCCGGCCGGCCGGCGCCAGGCCGAGGCCGTCGCGGCGGCCCTGGCCGCCCGCGGCACCGTCCAGGCCGTCATCAGCTCCCCGCTGCGCCGCTGCCGGGAGACCGCGCAGGCGGTCGCCGACCGGCTCGGCCTGCCGGTGACGGTCGAGCACGGCCTGCGCGAGACCGACTTCGGAGCCTGGGAGGGCCTGACCTTCGCCGAGGTCAAGGACCGCTACCCGGCGGACCTGCAGGCCTGGCTGGACTCGCCGAAGGCCGCCCCGACCGGCGGAGGTGAAAGCTTCAGCCAGGTCACCCGCCGGGTCTCGGCCGCCCGCGACCGGCTGCTGACCGCCCACGCGGGCCGCACGGTCCTGCTGGTCACCCATGTGACCCCGGTCAAGACCCTGGTCCGGCTCGCTCTCGGCGCCCCGCCGGAATCGCTGTTCCGCATGGAGCTCTCCGCGGCCTCGCTGTCGGCGGTGGCCTACTACGCGGACGGCAACGCCTCGCTGCGCCTGCTGAACGACACCTCCCACCTCCGCTGAGGCGGGAGGCCGGGAGGCCGGGAAGCTCGGAGCTCGGGAGACCGCTGAGCCGGCAACCCGGAGCCCGGAGCCCGCAGCCCGGAGACCGGGTAGCCCGAGCCGGCACCCCGGACCGGACACGACGAGGGCCCCGCACACACGGTGTGCGGGGCCCTCGGCACGCTTGGCGCAGAACAACCCGAGCTGTACGCCGGGTTCTGTCACCCGGTGACCTCGCGGTCGCCGGGGAGACGGCCATCCATCTAGGACCGGCGTTGCCGCCGGCCTCGTGCGGTCTACCCGCGAACTCGGGCGGGCAGCCCTCGATCGTCCGCGCAGGGCTGCCGTCCGAAGACGACGGCCCCTCTTGACCTTGCTCCAGGTGGGGTTTACCTAGCCGCCTGGGTCACCCCAGGCGCTGGTGGTCTCTTACACCACCGTTTCACCCTTACCGAGGGCCGAAGCCCCCGGCGGTCTGTTTTCTGTGGCACTGTCCCGCGGGTCACCCCGGGTGGGCGTTACCCACCACCCTGCCCTGTGGAGCCCGGACGTTCCTCGGCAGGGCCGAAACCCTGACGCGGCCGTCCGCTCGCGTTGTTCTGCGAACGACCATGCTACCCGGCACGGCGCCGCCGCTTGACCTTGACGCAACGGCAACGTTTCTACTGGGCCCATGCGGATCGGAGAGATCGCCGCGCTCGTCGGGGTCACCACCCGGGCGATCCGGCACTACCACCATGTCGGACTGCTCCCGGAGCCGGAGCGGCAAGCCAACGGCTACCGGGCCTACACGGTCCGGGACGCGGTGCTGCTGGCCCGGGTGCGCCGGCTGACCGAGCTCGGGCTGAGCCTGGACGAAGTACGGGACGTCCTCGCCGACGACGCCAGCCGCGAGCTGGCCGACGTACTGGAGGAGCTGGACGCCGACCTGGCCCGGCAGGAGGCGGAGATCCGCGAGCGCCGGCGGCGGCTCGCGGCGCTGCTCGCCGCGCCGCCGGGGGAGGCCGAGCCGCTCTCGCCCGCCTTGGCCGCGCTGCTCGCCGGGCTGCCGGAGACCGGGTCGGCGACGGCCCGCAAGGACCGGGAGCACCTGGAACTGCTCGATGCGACGGGCGGCGGCGAGGCGCTGTACGCGGCGCTGGGGCCGCTGGCCGAGGACCCCGCCGTGCTGGCCCTGTACGAGCGGCTCGACGAACTGCACGGCGCGGACGCCGACGACCCGCGCATCCCGGAGCTCGCCGAGGACCTGGTGGCGGCCGTGCCGGACGAGGTGTTCGCGGCGATCCCGGCCGGCGGCGGCCCGGTGGCCCCGGGCTTCAAGGAGGCCCTGCTCGCCGAGTACGAACCCGCGCAGGCCGAGGTGGTCCGCCGGGTGATGGAAGCGTTTCTGGAGAGGGGACGGGGATGAGCGGATTGCGAGCGGCGCGGACCGCCGTGCGGGCCGTGGTGCCCGTGCAGGTGCGCCGGCTGCTGGTGCACGAGCTGCGGGCCTCGGCCTCGCTGGGGCTGTGGATCGCGCGGCGCCGGCACGGGGTGCGGGCCGGGGACCATGCCGCCCCGTACACCTCGCCGCAGACGGCCATGATGTACGGCTTCCTCTTCGTGTCGGTCGTCGAGACCGTGGCATTGGCGTACCTGATCCCGTGGCCCGCGGTACACCGGATGGTGCTCGTGCTCGACGCGTACGGGGTGCTGATCGTGCTCGCGATGCACGCCGCCTGCGTGACCCGGCCTCATCTGGTGCGTCCCGACGGATCGTTGCGGGTGCGGTACGGGGCCCTGTTCGACCTGGACGTCCCGGCGGACGCGATCGCCTCGGTACGGGTCGACCGGCGCTACCCGGAGGGACGGCTGGTCCGCCTCGGCGAGGACGGCGTACTGGACCTGATCGTGGGCAGCCAGACCACGGTCACGGTGGAGCTGGCCCGGCCGCTGGCCTTCGTCCGGCCGCTCGGCGCCCGCGGCGAGGCCACGGCACTGCGCTTCCACGCCGACGACCCGGCCGCGCTCGTCGCGGCGGTGCGGGCCGGCCGGGAGGCCGCTACGGCAGAGTGAAGAGGACCTTGTCCGGGTCGTCCTCGTCGGAATGTGCCGGGTCCGCCCGCTTGAGCGTGACCCGGACGCTCTCGCCGAGCACGAGATCGCGGGTCGACCTCACCTTGGCCAGCACGGCGGGGTCCGCCAGGTGCACCTGGCCCTCGCGCGGCCCGCCGAACTCCTTGTCGGTGTTGACGACGGTGGCGCCGAAGACCTCGCCCACCCGGTCCTTGAGTACGGCGGCCTCCGCCAGGTCCACGGAGCGCCGGTCCGCCTTGCTCCCCTTCCCCCGCGCCATGTCGCACGGCAGGCCGTACAGGGCGGTGAGCACCCAGTCCGGCGGGGCCTGGCCCGCGCAGGCGGCCACGCACAGCTCACCGGTGTACCGGTCGATCAGGCGCCGCAGCGGAGCCGTGCAGTGCGTGTAAGGGGCCGCGATCGCCGCGTGGGTGGTGTGCTCGGGGATGCGGTGGTCACGGAAGGGCGTGTACTCCGCTTTGAGCAGCATGGCGGTGGCCTCGCTGAGGAAGGCCATGTGCTTCTGGTTGTCCGGAACGAGGGAGCGGACCAGTTTGGCGTACGAGACGTGGTGCGGCCAGTCGATCCCCAGGCTCTGGGCGATCGCGCGCACACGGTCGACCACGTTGGACTTGGCCATCCGCTGGGTCCGCAGGATCCCCGTACCGCTGTCCAGCATCATCCGGGCCGCGGCCATCCCGGTCATGAGGGAGATCTGCTCGTTCCAGCCCTCCACGGGCAGCGATGCCTGGTAGCTCAGCCGGAACGATCCGTCGTCGAGGGTGATCTCCTGGTCCGGCAGGCTCACCGAGATGCCGCCGCGCGCGACTTCGATGGCCTCCCGGAGCTCGCCGATCTCGCGCAGCAGGAGGACGGACTCCTCGGCGGTACCCGCGTCGATGTCCTGCTGGACGCCCGCGTAGTCGAGCTTGGCCCGGCTGCGGACCAGGGCCCGGCTCACGTCGGAGTGCGTGACCTCGCCCTGGGAATCGAGGTCGTGCTGCCACAGCAGGGCGGGGACGGTCCGGTACGGCAGCAGGCTGCCCGCGTCCTCGGAGATCACGGGGGGGTGCAGGGCCACCTTGCCGTCGGGGAAGTACAGCGTCTCGACCCGCTCGTGGGCCTCGGCGTCCAGCGCGCCGCCGGGCGTGACGAAGGCGGCGACGTCGGCGATGGCGTAGTGGACGCGGAAACCGCCGCCGGGCCGCCGCTCCAGGTACATCGCCTGGTCGAGGTCCTTCGAAGCCGGCGGGTCGATCGTGAAGAACGGCAGGTGGGTGGCGTCCTTGTCGGGCAGCCGGGGAGCGGCTGCGGCGGCAGCGGCCGCTTCGAGCACATGAGCGGGGAAGTCCGTGGGGACCTCCAGCTCCTTCCGGAGTTGCTTCAGGGCCGTGCGCAGGGCGTCCTCGGCCGCGTCGGACATGTGCATGAGGTGACGGGGCATGTCCCGAGCGTAGGTCGGCGGCCTCGGACCGGCGCGGCGAGCGGGCCGGGCGGGGGCCGGGCGCAGCCGGGCGGGGGCCGGGCCGAGGCCGCTCCGTGGGCGGCCCGGGGGCGGTCCGGGGGCGGCCCGGGGGCGGTCCGGGGGCGGGGGTGGCCGGGCGGGGCCGGACGAGGGGAAGGGCACCACGCGGGAGGGCCTACGCTGGCATGTCGGGGCCGCACCCCCGCGCTCGTACGCGAAGAAGGAGAAACCACCGTGCTCGTGCTGCTGCCGCCGTCCGAAGGAAAGGCCGCCGGCGGCTCCGGCGCACCCCTGAAGCCCGAAGGGCTCTCGCTGCCGGGGCTGGCCGGGGCGCGGGCCGCGGTCCTCGACGAACTCGTCGACCTGTGCGGGGGCGACGAGCTCAAGGCCCGCGAGGTGCTCGGCCTCAGCGAGGGCCTGCGCGGCGAGGTCGCCAAGAACGCGGAGCTGCGTACGGCCGCCGCCCGCCCGGCCGGGGAGATCTACACCGGCGTGCTGTACGACGCGCTGGGGCTGGCTGATCTGCCGGCGCCGGCTCGGGCGCTGGCCGAGGAATGGCTGCTGGTCTTCTCCGGCCTGTGGGGTGCCGTACGGATCACCGACCGGATCCCGTCCTACCGCTGCTCGATGGGCGTCAAGCTGCCGGGGCTGGGCGCGCTCGGCGCGTACTGGCGTACGGCGATGGCCGAGGTCATGCCGGAAGCCGCCGGGGACGGGCTGGTCCTCGACCTGCGGTCTTCGGCGTACGCGGCGGCATGGAAGCCGAAGGGGGAGCCGGCCGGGCGGACGGCGACGGTGCGGGTGCTGCACTCGCAGGTCGTCGACGGGGTGGAGAAGCGCTCGGTGGTCAGCCACTTCAACAAGGCGACGAAGGGGCGGCTGGTACGGGACCTGCTCCTGGCCGGGGCGGTCCCGGCGGACCCCGCCGAACTGGTGGTGGCGCTGCGGGACCTGGGGTACGTGGTGGAGGCCGATGCTCCGGCGAAGCCCGGGAAGGCGTGGGCGCTGGACGTGGTCGTGACCCAGATCCACTGAGGCGGGCGCGGCCCGGCGGGCTGCGGGTTGCGTGTGGTGGTTCGCGGGTGGCGGGGCGGGGCGGGGCCGCTGCGCCGAGCTGTCCCCCTGCCCGCCCCCTTCGTTCAGCGGCTCAGCGGCTCAGCGGCTCAGCGGCCAGGCGACCGAGGCGGCCGGGTCGTGGTCGGCGTTGCCCGCGTACAGGGCGCACGCGTCGGTCAGCGTCTCCAGCAGGGTCAGCGGGTCCGGGAGCGGGTGCTCCATGCCGCGGAGCCAGGAGACGGACAGGTCACCGGGGAGCGCGGCCGGCGGGACCAGAACGTAGCTGCCGCGGCAGTGCCAGCGCAGGCCCGGGTGCTCGTCCATGGTCTCGGGGTGGCAGTCCAGCTCGCAGGGCCACCACTCGTCCTCGTCCTCGGGGGTGCCGCGGGTCGCGGTGAAGAACAGCATCCGGGCCTGGCCGGCGGGACCGCCGACGCCGGACTCGGCGACCGGGCCCACGGAGATGCCGGCGGCGAGCAGGCGCTGCAGCGCGTCGCGGCCGGCTTCCAGCGGGACGTCCAGGACGTCGTGGAGCATGCCGGTCGCCGTGATGAAGTTGGCCTGGGGCTGGTTGCGCGCCCAACGCTCGATCTGTGCACGGTCGGTGGTCGACTGGGTCTGCCAGGCGAAGGACAGCGGATGTCGTGCGGGAGTGGGACAGCCGATGCGTTCGCACGAACATCGGTATCCGGCGGGATGGGCGGCGGGGGCGAGCGGCAGGCCCGCGGCGGCCACGGCGAGCAGCAGCGCCTCGCGCTCGCGTGCGGGGTCCTCGGCCGCGGGTTTCCGGCGGCGCAGCCACTGGGAAATCCTGCTCTGCTCACCGCGTTTGAAGCGGCCGGACTCGGACCCCATGTATCCCCTCACCTCACCGTTAACCCCGGCAGACCCTCACATCGTCCCACCATCCTGCGGCCCGGGTGACCGCACTCCACAACCGGGGGCTCGGGCCGTAGGGACGAGGGCCGCCCTAAATCCTCACAAAACCATAGTTATCGCCCAGACGCTTCCGGCCGGAGGGTGCGCGGGCGGTGCGGTGACTTTGCTCACCGGGCGTTCACCGGAGCTTCACCGCCCTTCACCGCCTCCACCGCCTCCACCGCCCTTCGTCGTCACATCGCCGAGCGGTCTCACCGGGGCGCGAGGCCGCCCAACACCCGGTCCACCAACGCGTCCGTGTACGCGTGCGTGAGCGGAGCGGTCCGCAGCAGCCAGCGGTGCGTCAGCGGACCGAGCAGCATCTCCACCGCCAGCCGCAGGTCGGTGTCCTCGGCGATCTGGCCGGCCTCCCGCGCCACCCGCAGCCGTTCCTCGTACAGCGCGAGCTGAGGCTCCAGCAGTTGCTCGTTGAAGCGGGCCCCCAGGTCCGCGTCGGTGGCCCCGGCGGCCGTGAGGGCCCGGGCCGGAGCCTCGTACTTCTCGTCGTTGAACTCGTCCACGGTGGCGCGCAGTACGAACTTCAGGTCGGCGGCCAGGTCTCCGGTGTCCGGGAACCCGGTCCACTCGCCCTCGACCGCCGCGTCCCCGGCCAGGGCCAGCGAGGCGTCCAGCAGCACCGCGGCCTTCGACGGCCACCACCGGTAGATGGTCTGCTTGCCGACCCCGGCCCGTGCGGCGATGGCCTCGATGGTCAGCTTGTTGTAGCCGACCTCGCCGACCAGGGCGAGGGCCGCGTCCAGAATGGCCCGGCGGGAGCGGTCGCTGCGACGCGAAGCGTCAGGAATCTTCCCCATTCTTTCAGTGTATCAAGCCGAGACGTCTCGTCTCCATGTCGGCTCCCGCACACTCGTACTTCCATGGTCCGGTAAACCACCCGAACAGTTCACTGCGTGGTGTCCCTTGAGGAGAGACGATTCTCTTCACCATCTTCGTGAGGAGCCTTCTTTGCGCAGAGTCGCCACACCCCGGCGGTACCTGATGTGCCCACCCGTGCACTTCGAGGTCACGTACTCCATCAACCCGTGGATGGACCCCACGAAACCGGTGGACCTGCCCCTCGCCCTGGCCCAGTGGGAGGACCTCCGTGACCGCTACCGCTCACTCGGCCACACCGTCGAGATCCTCGAACCCCGCCCGGACCTCCCCGACATGGTGTTCGCGGCGAACGGCGCCACCGTCGTCGACGGCCGGGTCCTCGGCGCCCGGTTCGCCTTCCCGGAACGCGCCGCCGAGGCCGAGGCCCACCTGGACTGGTTCCGGGCCCACGGCTACACCGAAGTCCACGAGCCCTCGCACATCAACGAGGGCGAGGGCGACTTCGCGGTCACCGCGAGCTACCTGCTGGCCGGCCGGGGCTTCCGGTCCAGCCCGCTCTCGCACGACGAGGCCCAGGAGTTCTTCGGCCGGCCGGTGATCGGCCTGGACCTGGTGGACCCCCGCTACTACCACCTGGACACGGCGCTGAGCGTGCTCGACGGCGACGAGGTCATGTACTTCCCGGACGCCTTCTCCCCTGGCAGCCGGGCGGTACTGCGGCGGCTCTTCCCGGACGCATTGATCGCCACGGAAGAGGATGCGGCCGTCCTGGGCATGAACGCGGTCTCGGACGGCCGGCACGTGCTGCTCCCGCAGGCGGCGACCGGACTGTTGGAACCCCTGCGGGCCCGCGGCTTCGAACCGATCGGCCTGGACCTCGGCGAACTACTCAAGGGCGGCGGCAGCGTGAAGTGCTGCACGCAGGAGCTCCGGCCCTGAGCCGGCCGCCCAGGGCCTGAACGAGCCCCCGGTCCGGCCGCGCAGGGCTGCACGGCCTGACCGGCTGACGGCCTGACCGGCCTGACCGGCCTGACCGGCCTGAACGGCTCGACCGGGGGCCACTGGCCGTGGGGGGCGGCGGGGGGGGGGGGGGGGCCCGGCCCGCGGGGCCCCCCCCCGCCCGCCCCCGCCCCCCCGGCGCCGCCGCCCCGGGCGGGTGAGAAAG